>NZ_JBFAOC010000003.1:0-255024 GCF_040675055.1 Micromonospora sp. NPDC049662 | reverse complement strand
CCCCACCCCCACCCCCCACCCCCACCCCCCTCCCCACCCCCTCCCCTCGCCCCGGTGATCAAGAGGTTTGCGTCAGCGGAGGCACGATTTCTGACGCAAACCTCTTGATCAACAAGGTTCAAGAGGGGGTGGAGGGGGGTGGGGTTGGGGTGGGGGGGTTAGGCGTGTTCGGTTTTTGTGGCGGGGTGTTGGGGTGGGGCGGGGTGGGAGAGTTCGGTGCTGAAGCGGGTCGAGTCCGCCGCCAGGTCCGGGTGTTCCACGTCGAGGGCGAGCGCTACCGCCTCGTCCAGGCTCAACTCGACGCCCTCCGAGTACGCGTCGTCGAACGCGACGTCGCCCATCATCGCCCGCAGCTCCGACTGCTGGTCGGCCCAGTAGCCGCCGTAGATGCCCGGTGTCGCCCGCATGCTCGCCCGGGTGGCCTGCGCCGCGCCGAACAGCCGCGCGGCGGTCGTCGGGTCCCCGCCGAGCGCGCACCGAACCGCGATCGCGTGCAGGGTGTCGCAGGCCCGGCCGTGGTAGCCGTGCCCCATCCGTGAGCGCAGTGCCACCAGCAGGTGCTCGTGCGCGGCGATCACGTCGCCCCGGGCCAGCGCGACCATCCCGAGCAGCATGTCCACCGAACGCCGGCCGCGCTCGACCGGGCGGGCGGCCTCGACCGGACGCGCCGCGCCCAGCAGGTCCGCCGCCTCCGCCAGCGCCCCCCGCCGCCAGAGCAGCTCGGCCAGGCTGAACACCGCGAACAGCGCCTCGCCCACCACGTCCTGCCCGTGCGCCCAGTCGATGACCTCCCGGCAGACCCGCTCGGCCTCGAAGAACTGGCCCATGTCCACGAGCGGCGCGGCCCGGCCGGCGAGCACCCGGGCGAGCAGACCGGCGTCACCGGCCTGCCGGGCGGCGGCCTCCGCCCGCTGCGAGTAGCGCAGCTCCTCCGCGAACTCCCCGTCGGCGCCGGCGTGCAGCGAGTGCATGTGGTACGCCGCCGCCAGCTCCGCGTCCGGGATCCGCTCGCCCGTCTCGGCGATCCGTCCGTACAGCCGGAACAGCCAGAGTCGACCCTCCCGCGCCAGCCCGCGCTCGCGCCACCACTGGTCCAGCCCGCCCGTGAGGCGCAGACCGGCGCGGGCGCTGCCACCGGTGGCACACCAGCGCAGCGCGGCCCGCAGCTCGTCGGCCAGCGGGTCGAGGGTGTAGAGGGACAGCGTCACGGGTCGCCCGTCCGGGCCGAGGTGGGCCCGATCCAGAGCGTGCGCCGACCAGGCCACGTGCCGGTCGCGGGCGGCCTGCTCCTCGCCCGCCTCGGCCAGCCGCCGCGCCGCGTACGCCCGGATCGGGTCGAGCATCCGGTAGGAGCTGCCGGCGGCCCGCGGCTCGGCCAACACCATCGACTTGTCCACCAGCACCGACAGCGGATCCAGCGGGTCGTCGCCGAGCAGCCACTCCACCGTCGGCAGGTCCACCGGCCCGGCGAAGACGGCCATCCAGCGCAACAGCCGCGCGGCCCGCGGCCCCAACGTCCGGTATGACCAGGTCACGGTGGCCTGCATGGTCAGGTGCCGTTCGGTGGCTGACCGCTGCACGGCCCGGCTCGCCGCGGTGGGCGGCGGCGTACCGATCGCCGCGGCCACCAGGTCCACGGTGTCCTGTTGGTTGCCGGACCAGCCCCGCTCCACCGGCGGCGGCTCCGGGTCCTCCCGGCCGGCGTCCAGGGTGCCGAGGACGTCGTCCAGCCGCTCGGCGAGCTGACCGACGGAGAGCACCCGCAGCCGGGCGGCCGCCAGCTCGATGGCGAGCGGCAGCCCGTCCAACCGCTGCACCACCCGGCGAAGATCGGCCGACTCGGCCTGCTCCGGCTGCCGGCCGCCACGGGCCGCAGCGGTACGGTCCAACAGCAGCGCGACCGCGTCGCTCTCCGTGCCGTCGGCACGTGGGTCGACCGAGAGCGGCGGGATCCGCCACACCACCTCGCCGGGCAGGCTGAACGACTCGCGGCTGGTCGCCAGCACCCGCACGCCGCCCCCGCCGGAGAGCAGCCGTGAGATGACCTCGCCGCAGGCGGCCGGTTGCGTATCGCAGGTGTCGAGCACGACAAGCATCCGGCGGGCCGCCGCGTACTCGACGAGCGTGTCCAGCATCGGGCGGCCCGGCTCGGGCCGCAGCCCGAGCACCGCGGCGATCGCGAACGCCACCAACCCCGGGTCGGTCACCGCGGCGATGTCGACGAACCAGACCCCGTCGGGGTACGCCTCGACCACGCCACCGGCCAGCTCCACGGCGAGTCGGGTCTTCCCCGCGCCGCCCGCGCCCAGCACCGTGACCAACCGGTGCCGCTCCACCAGCCCGCTCAGCTCGGCGCGCTCGACCTGCCGCCCGACGAACGACGTCACCTGGGTCGGTAGGTTGTGCGCCACCGCCTCGGCGGTACGCGGGCGGGGGAACTGCCGTTCCAGCCCGGGAGCGACCAGTTGGAACAGCCGCTCCCGGTCGTCGAAGCCACGTAGCCGGTGCAGGCCCAGGTCCAGCAGGGTGGCGCCGGGTGGCAGCGGGTCGGCCCGGCGGGCCGTGGACGCCGAGCAGAGCACCTGACCGCCGTGGGCCGCCGCGGCCACCCGGGCCGCCCGGTGCACCTCGGGGCTGGCGTACTCCCCGTCGCGGGGCTCGGCGTAGCCGGTGTGCAGACCCATCCGTACCCGGGGCGCGGCCTCCGCGGTCGGCCAGTCGTGGTTCGCCAGGGCCCGCTGGGCGGTCAGGCAGGCCGTCAACGCCGCCGCCGCGTCGTCGAAGGCCAGGAAGAACGAGTCGCCTTCGGTCAACAGTTCGGCACCACCGGTGGCGGCCAGAGTGCGCCGCAGCAACCGTCGATGCTCGGCGAGCACCGGGCGGTAGTCCGCGCCGAGCAACTGGGCCAGCCGGGTCGAGCCCTCGATGTCGGTGAACACGAAGGTCACCCAACCGCTCGGGAGCTGGATCCGTGGCGACATGCGTGGAACCTCCGCCCGTGACGTCGGGTTCATGCTGCCTGAGTCCGAGCGGTCACGCATCGTGAGAACGGCCGGGCAGGTGCCGCCTCAAGGTGCCACTCGAACCCGGTCCCGGCAAGGGCGGTTCACGAGTCTGCCGCCGAAACCGCCGGGTCAGCAGCCGCAGGCGCCACCGCAGCAGCCGCCACCACCGGCCGGCGGCGCGGCGCCGGTGCCGCGACCGGTGACCGACACCGCCGAGAGCAACTTGACCGTGTCGGCATGGCCCTGCGGGCAGGTGGCCGGCGCTCCGGCCGCCGCCATCGGACGGTTGACCTCGAAGTTGTCGCCGCAGGCGCGGCATCGGAACTCGTACCGGGGCATGCCACCAAGGGTACGTGGACCTGACGCCCGTCGGGACATGAGTGATACTCGACGGGTGGTGGACGGCGAGGACAAGACGCGTGTGCAACCGCTTCGACCGGCCGCGCCGCTGGACGGGCCTCTGGCGGAGTCGGGCGCCGCGCCGGATCCGGCGCCTCCGGCCGTGCCTCGCCCGCGCCGCCCCTGGCTGGGCAGCGGCACGACCGACGCTGCTCCTGCCTCGACAGTCGACGCCCCCGCCGACGACCGGGGCGAGCACGCCGCCGACGATGACACTGCCGCGATGGCGGCCCCCGCCGCCGATGCCGCCGATGCGGACACCGCCGGTACGGACACTGCCGCCGCGGATCGGGCCGACGGAGGCACCGACATCCCGGCGCGCGACAACACCGACGGCGACGACCCGGCGAAGGCCAACCCGGCGACCGCCAACACCACGACCGCCGACCCGGCGAAGACCGGCACCACCGACGCCGACCTGGTGAAGACCGGTGCCACGGCCGCCGACCCGGCGAAGGCGGAGGCGGGCGACGCCAACGCCGATACCGCCACGACCGGCGACGGGACGGTCGCGGCGGGCGCGACCGACCTGACGGCGACCAAGGTGGAGGGCGTCGCCGTCGTACCGGCGGTCACGCCTGGTCGGCGGCGGCGCGTGCCGTTCGCGCACGCCGTCCGGCTGCCACCGCCGCGCCAGGCCGCGGTGACCGCCGCTCGGGCGACCCGGGAGTGGTCGCGCCGGCCCAGCGGTCGACTCACCGTTCCGGGGGTGTTCCTGCTGGCCCTGGTCGCGGCGACCGCCGCAGCGGGAGCGCTGCTCGTCCCGGCGACCATCGGCGGGTCCAAGCCGGTGGCCGTCGACGCCTCGGCCGCACCGACCGTGGCCGTGCCGCCGGCACTGCCACTCGACCCACGGCCGACCGGCCCGCTGCCCACCGGGGCGGTGCCGACCGGGGCGTTCCCCACCGGCGTGGTGCCGACCGGGCCGGCCGTCGCCCCGACGATCGGCGGTCGCCCGTCGGACGCCCTGGCCGCTTGGGCGCAGCAGGTCGGGCCCAAGGTCGGCATCCCGCCGACCGCCATGCGGGCGTACGGGTACGCGGAGCAGATGCTTGCCCAGACCAACCGTAGCTGCGCGTTGAGCTGGACGACGTTGGCCGCGATCGGTCAGGTCGAGTCCGGGCACGGCTCGGCCAACCGCGCGCAGTTGGGCGCCGACGGCAAGGCGCTTCCGGAGATCATCGGATTGCGGCTGGACGGCACGGGCGGCCGGATGCGGATCATCGACACCGACCGCGGCGCGCTCGACAAGGACAAGATCTACGACCGGGCGATCGGGCCGATGCAGTTCATCCCGACGACCTGGCAGGAGATCGGGGCCGACGCCGACGGGGACGGGGTCAAGGACCCGCACGACCTGGACGACGCGGCGCTGGCGGCCGGCAACTACCTCTGCAAGGGTGGCCGCAACCTCAGCATCCCGGGAGACTGGTGGAACGCGATCCTGTCGTACAACGACGTACGGCGGTACGCCCAGGCCGTCTACGACACCGCTGACCGGTACGGACGGGCCAGCCGCCTGTGATGTGATCGTCCACGCACATTGGAGGACCGGACACTTCCCCCGGGCAGCCGTTAGCGGCAAGCTAGACGGGTGATGGTGCGCGAGTGGGACCCCAGGACCGCCTCGTCCGCCGAGATCGCGTCGCTGTTGACCACGTTGAACGCGGTGCTCGCGGCCGATCTGCCGCAGGACCCGCCGTGGCGGGAGACCTCCCTACGGGAGTATCTCGGCGAGGTGATGCCGGGTGAGCGGCGGATCTCCTGGCTCGCCCAGGCCGAACCGAGCGCTCCCGGCGAGGTCGGTGCCGTCCTCGGCCAGGTCCACGTGCTGCTGCTCGGTGACATCGGTGTGCTCGAGGTGCTGGTCCACCCCTCTGTACGACGCGGCGGCCTCGGTCGTGACCTGGTTCTGCGCGCGGCCCGGCGGGTCTACCAGGAGGGCTTCCAGTCGATCGGCGTCGAGGTGGTCGGCGACACGCCGGCCGTGGCCTTCTACGAGTCGCTCGGTTTCACCCGTGAGTACGTGGAGACGCGCAGCGTGCTCGACCTGACGTCGGTGGACTGGGCCGAGTTGACCGAGATGGCCACCGGGATTGGCGCGGGCTACCACCTGGAGTTCTATCCGGGCGGTCCACCGGACGACCTGATCGAGTCGTACGCGCGGGCCAAGGCCGAGGTGCGCGACGTCGAGGACGGCGAGCTACGTCCCAGCTCCTACGACCCGGAGCGCCTGCGGGACAGCCTCGACACCCTGCACCGGCGCGGCATGAAGCCGTACATCGTGCTGGCCCGGCACGAGCAGAGCGATGAGGTGGCCGGGCTGACCGAGGTCGTGGTGCCCGCGCAGCACCCGACCCGCGCCGACCAGTACGACACGATCGTCGGGCAGGACCACCGGGGTTACGGCATCGACCGGGCGATCAAGGCGCGGATGCTGCTGGAGCTGCGCTCCGCCGAGCCGGAGTTGGCCGAGGTGCAGACCTGGAACGCGCAGGCCAACGAGGCGATGCTCAAGGTCAACGCGGAGCTGGGTTACCGGCCCGACCGGGACTGGTGCGAGTACAGCGTCGACGTGGCCGAGCTGGTGCACCGCCTCGATCAGCCACGCTGAGGAATTCACGAAAGTGTCCACTGGGGGATGGACGGTGGACAGTGGGGCACCTTAACGTGCGGTGACCCCGTCCACCCATCGTGGAGGCCCTATGCGCCCGCGCCGCACAACAGCCGCGCTCGCGATCGCCACCGCCGCAGTGACCGTCACGGCCCTCGGCGTCACCCCCGGCGCGGCCAGCGCCGCGCCCACCGACCTGTTCATCTCCGAGTACGTCGAAGGCTCGTCGAACAACAAGGCGATCGAGCTGTTCAACGGCACCGGCGCTCCCGTCGACCTCACCGCTGGCGGCTACCAGCTCCAGCTCTACTTCAACGGCTCCACGACGGCGACCACGATCGCGCTGACCGGGACGGTCGCCGCCGGGGACGCCTTCGTGTTCGCCAGCGCCTCGGCCGGGGCGGCCATCCTCGCCCAGGCGGACCAGAGCACCGGGGCGAGCCTGTTCAACGGCGACGACGCGATCGTGCTGCGCCGGGGCACGACCGTGCTCGACTCGATCGGGCAGGTGGGCGTCGACCCGGGCACCGAGTGGGGCAGCGGCACGACCAGCACGGCGGACAACACGCTGCGCCGGCTGCCGTCGGTGACCGCGGGCGACACCGACCCGTCGGACGCGTTCGACCCCGCCGCCCAGTGGGCCGGCTTCCCGGTCGACACCTTCGACGGGCTCGGCTCGCACAGCGTGGACGGCGGTGGGCCGGTCGACGTCCCGGCGACGGTGACCTGCGGCGGCCCACTGGTCACCGCATCGGGGACGGCGGCGAGCCGGGAGGTCACCGCCACCGACCCGGACGATGAGATCGTCGACCTGGCGGTGACCGCTGTCAGCCCGACGCCGGCCAGCGGCTCGATCACCCGTACCGCGTTCACCCCCGCCGACGCGGTGGGCGGCACGGCCCGCGCCACGGTCGGCGCGAGCGCCGACCTCACGGCCGGGGCGTACACCGTCACCGTGACCGCGACCGATGCGGGCGGTGGCACCGCGAGCTGCGCGCTGGCCGTGCAGGTGACCCGGGAGCTGACCGTCGGGGAGGTACAGGGTCCGACCACCGACGCCGAGTCCGCCGCCGACCGGTCACCGCTCGCACCGGCGAGCGGCAACGGCACCAGCAGCACGATGTACGACGTCCGTGGCGTGATCACCCAGCGGACGCTGGCCCGTACGTCGGCCGGGGCGGAGCAGAACGGGTTCTTCCTGCAGAGCCGCAGCGGCGACACCGACGGCGACCCGACCAGCTCCGACGGCATCTTCGTCTTCATGGGCACGTTCACCTCGCTGGTCGGCGGCTACGTGCCGACGGTCGGCGACGAGGTGGTGCTGCGGGCACGGGTGTCGGAGTACTACAACTTCACCCAGCTCTCCGGTGCGTCGCTGGTCCGTCGGATCGCCACCGGCCTGGACGTGGACACGGCGGTCTCGGTTGCCGACGCGGTGCCTCCGGTCGAGTTAACCGAGGCGCAGCGCTGGTGG
The DNA here is from genome assembly GCF_040675055.1 of Micromonospora sp. NPDC049662. Classification (NCBI taxonomy): domain Bacteria; kingdom Bacillati; phylum Actinomycetota; class Actinomycetes; order Micromonosporales; family Micromonosporaceae; genus Micromonospora; species Micromonospora sp. NPDC049662. The sequence goes on along the minus strand of NZ_JBFAOC010000003.1, from coordinate 247,532 downwards.
GAGCGGCACGAGGGTGCCCGGCTGCGGGTCCGCGCGGGCAGCGGCGCGGTGAGCGGCCGCGACGTCTTCTCGTCCACCGCCGACGCGGAGCTGTGGGTCGTCGACCGGGACGATCCGCTGCTGGACCGCGCCGACCCGTACGCCCGGCGGGTCTTCCGGGACTCGCACCCGCTGGACAATGACCCGACCCGGCGCTTCGACGACGGCAACGGGCAGCGGGTGCTGCTCGGCAGCATGGGCGTGAAGGCCACCGCCGGTGACAGCACCGCGCTGCTCCCGCCGGCGCACACCTTCGACACGCTGCGCGCCGACGCGGTGGGCGGCGTCTACTACTCGTTCGAGAAGTACGGCGTGCAGGTCGAGCGGGCCGAGTTCGACGCCGGGGCCGACCCGTCGAAGAACAACCCGCCGAAGCCCGCCGACCGCTCCCAGGAGGTCGCGGTCGCGACCTACAACGTGGAGAACCTGTACGACTACCGCGACGATCCGTTCGACGGCTGCGACTTCACCGGCAACGCCGGCTGTACCGGTGTCAGCCCGCCGTTCGACTACGTGCCGAGCAGCGAAGCCGACTACCGCCAGCACCTGACGTCGCTCGCCGACCAGATCGTCAAGGATCTGCACGCACCGGATCTGATCCTGGTGCAGGAGGCCGAGGACCAGGACATCTGCACGGTCTCCGGGACGGCGCTGGCCTGCGGCGACACCAACAACGCCGACGGCGCTCCGGACAGCATCCAGGAGTTGGCGCTCGCGGTGGCGGCGGCCGGCGGGCCAGCGTACGCCGCTGCCTACGACCGGACCGGGGCGGACGCCCGCGGGATCACCGCCGCGTTCCTGTACCGCACCGACCGGCTGTCGCTGGCGGCGGCGACGGCGGGCGATCCGCTGTTGGGCACGACGCCGACCGTCCAGTACCGCGCCGCCGGCCTGCCGGGCAACGCCGACGTTCAGAACCCCAAGGCGCTCAACGCGGTGCTGCCGTCCGACGTAGACACGTCGACGGGCAAGGACGGGAACAACGTCTTCACCCGGGCACCCCAGCTGGGCAGGTTCAACGTGGCCGCGGCGCCGGGCTCGACCGAGCGGTTCACCCTGTGGGCGCTCAGCAACCACTACTCCTCCGGTCCGGACAGCCGGATCGGGCAGCGGCGGGAGCAGGCGGCGTACGGAGCGGCGATCGTCACCGCCATCGAGGCGGCCGACCAGGACGCGCGGGTCGTGTACGGCGGTGACCTGAACGTCTTCCCCCGCCCGGACGATCCCATCGCCACCGCCGCCCAGCCCACCCCGTCGGACCAGCTCGCTCCGCTGTACGAGGCGGGCCTGCACAACCTGTGGGACAACCTGGTGGCGGACGTGCCGGCCTCGGCGTACTCGTACAGCTTCGAGGGGCAGGCGCAGACGCTCGACCACCTGTTCGTCAACGACGCGCTCTACGGCGACCTGGTGCAGGTGCGGGCGGCGCACGTCAACGCCGACTGGCCGGCGGAGTTCACCGGTGACGGCTCACGGGGTTCCAGCGACCACGATCCGCAGGTGGCGAGGTTCCGCTCGCGGGCGGCGTTGACCGTCGCCGACACCACGGTGGTCGAGGGCGACCAGGGCACCCGGCAGCTGGTGTTCACCGCCACCGTCTCACGGCCGCTGTCGCAGCCCGTGCTGCTGTGCGCCGCGACCCTCGGTCTCACGGCGCAGGCGGGCTCGGACTTCGACGCGTACGCCGGCTGCAAGGTGTTGGCCGCCGGGGACACCTCGGTGACCTTCCCGGTCAGCGTGCGGGGTGACCGGCGACGCGAGTCGGACGAGAAGCTGACGCTGCTGGTGGCCGGCGTGCCCGGCCTGCGACTGGCCGACCCGCTGGCGACCGGAACCATCACCAACGACGACTGACGACCCACGCGCCAGCGCGCTCGATCCAGGATGTAGTGGCCTCCGCCGATCAAGGAGGCCACTACATCCTTGTTTTCGCAGGAGTTGCCGCGCGGACGCGGTGGCGACGGGACGAGGGGCGGTCGGATGTAACGCCACGTCGTCGCCGAGCCAATGAAGGGGTGTAAGGACGGCCAACGAGAGGACGGCCTGTGAACAGCCCGAGCCCCGGCGGGGACGACCTGACCATCATCGGTACGGATCCGGCCGCTTTCGAACGCTTCTACCGTCGGCACGTCGAGACGATCGGCCGGTTCGTGGCCCGCCGCGTCGACGACCCACACACCGCCGCAGACCTCACCGCTGAGGTGTTCCTGGCGGTGATCGACTCCGCAGCCGGTTACCGGCCCGAGCGCGGCAACGAACTGGCCTGGCTCTTCGGTGTGGCGCGGAACGTCATCGCCGCCGAGCACCGCCGGGCGACCCGACTTATGCGGGCCGGCGGTCGGCTGGCGGGACGACGGCTGTTGGACGCGGACGACATCGCCCGGATCGAGGAGCGCATCGACGCGGAATCGCTGGCCCGGCGCACCTACCGGGCCCTCGGAGGGCTGCCGGAGCACACCCGCGCCCTGCTGGAACTCGTCGCCGTGGATGGTCTGTCCCTTACCGACGCGGCCGGTGCGCTCGGGATCTCCCCGGTCGCCGCCCGGGTCCGCGTGCACCGGGCCCGCCGGGCGATCCGCCTCGCGCTCGCCACGTCCGAATCCGCGCTGGTCTGACCCGGAGGAATGAGCGCCATGACCCACACCGAGAAGCCACTGGGCACCTTCGAGGAACGACTCCTCACCGAACTGCGGGAGCACATCGCCACCCGGTCCCCCGACACGGCCTCGATCGCGCCTGCGGTCCGTACGCCCCGCCGGAACCTCCGGTGGCGCGCACCGGGCTGGCGGCTGGCGGGCATCGGCGGGCTGGTCGCCCTGCTGACCGCCGGCGGGCTGCTGACCCAGACGCTCGGCGACGCCCCGCCGACGGCGAGCGCGGCGGAGGTCCTGACCGCAGCGGCGGGTTCGGCCCGTCAGCAGCCCGACCTGGTGGCCCGCCCCGGCCAGTACCTCTTCGTCGAACTGCGACTCACCTACCGGGAGCGGCCGACCGCCGGCCCGTACGTCGTCGAGCGGCTCCAACGCTGGGTGCCGGTCGGTGACGGCACGACCTGGCAGCAGCGACGGCGGCTGGAGAGCCGCCCCGACGAGTGGCGTACCGACGACGTCTCGGACATGTCACCGCCGCCCGGCTACTTCCAGGGCCTGCCCACGGAGCCGGAGCAGATGGTCCGCTACCTGCGGGACCATCCGGTCCCCGTGGACCTGCCCGCCGGGGCGGACCTGGAGGCCATCAGGAACAACCCCACGGCGATCTTCGGCGACGGCACCTGGATGCTGGAGGGCTACGTGCCGCCCCAATCACGCGGCGCGCTGTTCGAGGCGATGGCCCAGGTGCCCGGGGCCACCGTGCTGTCCGGCGAGGTTCGGGACGCGGCCGGCCGGCGGGGGGTGGCGTTGCGGACGCCGGGCGTGATCGGCGCGCACCTCGACCTGATCTTCGACCGGGAAACCCACGCCTACCTCGGCAGCCGCCGTCTTCTGGTGCGCGACGGCCGGGAGATGCCCTACACGAGCACCGCCGTCACCCGGATCGCGGTGGTCGAGCGGCCGGGACGCCTGCCCTGATCGTCATGGCGCGCGGGCGACCAGCGGACTGCGGACCGGACGGAGTCAGAGGTCGCAGAGGCGGCGACCGGAGCCGATGTCGTCGAGCGCCGCGTGCAGGTCGCGGATGCGCCGCTCGGCCTCGGCGGTCAGCCGATCGTGCAGGCCGTGCCAGTCGGCCGGCTGGGGGTCGGGGGGCAGGGCCGCGAGCAGTTCGCGGATCTCGTTGACGGTCAGACCGATGCGCTGGGCCACCCGGGCCACCCTGATCCGGCAGGCCGCGTCGACGTCGAAGCGCCGCTGGTTGCCGCCCGTACGGGCAGCCGTGATGAGTCCCTGCCGCTCGTAGAACCGCACGGCGGAGCCGCTGACGCCGCTCTCCCGGGCCACCTCGCCGACCGTCAACGCGCCCATCGTCATTCCCCCGCCGCCATTGACTTCATCATTACTTCAAGTCCTAGCGTCCGAGGCATGACTACGCAAGAGAACACCGCACCGACCGTCGCCGTGCTCGTCGGGAGCGTCCGGCAACCTCGGGTGGGCCGCTCGATCGCCGACTGGTTCGTCGCGCACGGGAGCCGCCGCGCGGACCTGGACCTGGACCTCGTCGACCTCGCCGAGGTGGCGCTACCGTTCGCCGACACCCCTCCCGGCGGCAATTCGACCAGCCCCATCAGTGCCCGCCTGGCCGCCGCCGACGCGTTCGTGGTGGTGACGCCCGAGTACAACCACAGCTTCCCGGCCGCCCTGAAGAACGCCATCGACTGGCACTACCGGGAGTGGGCCCGCAAGCCGGTGGCCTTCGTGTCGTACGGCGCCAGCTCCGGCGGCATCCGCGCGGTGGAGCAGCTCCGGCTGGTCTTCGCCGAGGTGCAGGCCGCCACGACCCGCTCCGGGGTGGTGCTCCGGGCGCCCTGGGAACGACTCGACGCCGACGGGCGGCTGGTCGACGACGAGCCGCTGCGGCAGGCGGCCGACGCCACGCTCAGCGAGCTGGCCTGGTGGGCCGAGGCGCTGCGCACCGCCCGCCGGGTCCGGCCCTGAACAGACGACATGGACACGTCTGCGCGACGGCTCGGCTGGTACCTGACCCTGGGTGGCCTGCTCGCGGTGATCGACACCACGGTCACCGTGGTGGCCCTGCCGAGGCTGGTCGACGACCTCGACACCAACCTCACCACGATCGGCTGGGTCACCAGCGGCTACGCGCTCGCCCTGGTCGCGGTGATGCCCACCGCGGCCTGGGCGATCAGTCGCTTCGGCGCCCGCCGCACCTACCTGACCGCGCTGCTGCTGTTCACCGCCGGTTCCGTGTTGGCCGGGGCCGCCTGGAGCGTCGGGTCGCTGATCGCGTTCCGGGTGCTGCAGGGGCTGGGGGGCGGACTGCTCAACCCGGTCGGGATGGCCGTCGCGCTCGCCGCGGTTCCGCCGGGACGGCGCGGGCGGATGATGAGCCTGCTCGGTCTTCCGGTACTGGTCGGGCCGCTCATCGGGCCGGTGCTGGGTGGGCTGCTGCTCGATCACGCGTCCTGGCGGTGGATCTTCTGGATCAACCTGCCGGTGGGGCTGGTGGCGATGGTGCTCGGCCGGTCGGTGCTGCCGGTCGCCGATGCGGGACGAGCACCGGTCCGGCTGGACGTCGTCGGGCTGCTGCTGCTCTGCCCCGGGCTGGCGCTGGCGGTGTACGGCCTCAGCGTCACCGGCGAGCGGGGTGGGGTCGGCACCGCCTCCGTGCTGCTGCCGTTCGCGTTCGGCGTCCTGCTGGTGGTCGCCTTCGCCGTGCGGGCCGGCCGGGTCCGGCAGCCACTGCTGCGCCTGGCGGTGCTGCGCGCGCCGGGGATGACCCCCGGCGCCGCGACGGTGGCCCTCTTCGCCGCCGGATACTTCGGCTCGTTCCTGATCCTCCCGGCCTACGTGCAGGTGGTACGCGGTGACTCGGCCACCCTGGCCGGGGTGATCGGCATCCCGCAGGCGCTGACCACCGGGCTGACGCTCCAGGTCGCGACCCGGCTCGTCGATCGCGTCTCGGCGCGGCGGGTGGTCGGGCTGGGCATCTGCACCGCCGTGGCCGGCACGGTGGTCCGGGTGCTGGTGCTCGACGCCGACACGTCGTACCCATTGCTGGCCGCGCTGGGCGCGGTCATCGGCCTGGGCATGGGTGCCACGCTGATGCCGACGATGACGGCGGCCAGCCGGTCGCTTCCGCCCGACGACGTGCCGTCCGGCTCCACCCTGCTCACCACGGTGTCACACACCTCGGTCGCGGCCGGCACCGCGCTGATCGCCGCCGTCCTGTCCTTCCTCACCGACCGGGTGGCCCCGAGCCTGGGCGGCGGGGGCATCACGGCGGCCGGCCGGCTCGACCCGGCCGGACGGCTCGACCTCGCGCCGGAACTGGCGCTGGCCACCCGGCTCGCGCTGGCGGTCTCGGCCGTGCTGTTGGCGCTCGCCTGGCTGACCAGCCGGCGACTTCCGACCACCGTCGCGGGCGCCGACGAGGCGGTTGGCCCGGGCGGAGCCGGGGAGCCGCTCAGTAACGCTGGCGGAGCAGACCGGCGGCCTCGACCGCCCAGTAGGTGAGGATGATCTGCGCGCCGGCCCGCTTGATCGAGGTGAGGGTCTCCATCATCACCCGCTCCCGGTCGATCCAGCCGTTCGCGGCGGCGGCCTCGACAGTCGCGTACTCGCCGGAGACCTGGTAGGCGGCGACCGGAACGTCCACCGCGGCCCGGACCGCCGACACCACGTCGAGGTAGGGCAGCGCCGGCTTGACCATCACCATGTCGGCGCCCTCGGCGATGTCGAGAGCCACCTCGCGCAGCGACTCACGCACGTTCGCCGGGTCCTGCTGGTAGCTGCGCCGGTCACCCTCCAGCGCCGACTCCACGGCGTCGCGGAACGGGCCGAAGAACGCCGAGGCGTACTTCACGGCGTACGCCAGCACCGCCACGTCCTGGTGCCCGGCGGCGTCGAGCGCCCGGCGTACCACCCCGACCTGGCCGTCCATCATCCCGGACGGCCCGACCACGTCGACCCCGGCGGCGGCCTGGGCCACCGCCATCTCGGCGTAGGCGGCCAGGGTGGCGTCGTTGTCGACGTCGCCGTCGGGGGCGAGCACCCCGCAGTGCCCGTGCGAGGTGAACTCGTCCAGGCACAGGTCACTCATCACGACGGTGGCGTCACCGACCTCGGCCACCACGTCGCGGATGGCGACGTTCAGGATGCCGTTCGGGTCGATGCCGCCGGACCCGGTGGGGTCCCGCTGCTCGGGGACCCCGAAGAGCATGATCCCGCCAACGCCGGCCTGCACGGCCTCGGCCGCCGCCTTGCGCAGCGAGTCCCGGGAGTGCTGAAGCACCCCCGGGAGCGACGCGATCGCCCGTGGCTCGGTCAACCCTTCCTTGACGAACATCGGCACGACCAACTCGGCCGGGTCGACCCGGGTCTCGGACACCAGCCGGCGGATCGCGGGGGTGCGGCGCAGACGGCGGGGCCGGATCTCGGGGTACGACATGGAAGGGTCCTCCTGAACGACGACTACCGGAAGCGCAGGGCGGTCGGCCCCTGCACCTTCGAGCCGCGGCGCTGCTTGGCCGGCATGGCGGCCAGCTTCTCGCGCAACTCGACGGCGTAGGCGGCGAGCGCCTCCACCAGGTCGGGCACCGAGGCGTGCGGCGGCTGGACGTCCACCCGAAGGCCGAACTCCGTCGCGGTCTCCGCCGTCTTGGGCCCGATCACGGCAACAACCGTGCGCGCGTGCGGCTTCCCGGCGATGCCGACGAGGTTCCGCACGGTCGAAGAAGACGTGAAGAGCACCGCGTCGAACCCGCCCGACTTGATCGCGTCCCGGATCTCGGCCGGCGGCGGCGCAGCCCGCACCGTCCGGTACGCGGTCACGTCGTCGACCTCCCAGCCGCGCTCGGTGAGCCCGGCGGCGAGCGTCTCGGTGGCGATGTCGGCGCGCGGCAGCAGCACCCGACCGACCGGGTCGAGGATCTCGTCGTGCGGCGAGAACTCGGCCAGCAGCCCTTCGGAGGACTGCTCCCCGGCGGGGATCAGCTCCGGCTGGATACCGAACGCGCGCACCGCGTCGGCGGTCGCCTCGCCGATACAGGCGATCTTGACGCCACCGAAGTGCCGGGCGTCCAGGCCGTGCTCGGCGAACTTCTCCCAGACCGCGCGGACCGCGTTCACCGAAGTGAAGATCACCCAGGCGTACCGGCCGTCGACCAGGCCCTTGACCGCCCGCTCCATCTGCGCCGGGGTACGCGGCGGCTCGACCGCGATGGTCGGCACCTCGCACGGGATCGCCCCGTACGCGCGCAGCCGTGCGCTCATCACGCCGGCCTGCTCCTTGGTCCGGGGAACCAGCACCTTCCAGCCGTACAGCGGGCGGTTCTCCCACCAGCTCAGCTTGTCGCGCTGCCCCACCCCGACACCGACGGTGAGCACCACCCGGCCGGTGAAGCCGAGCGCGGCGGCCACGAAGCTGTCCACGGTCGACGTGGTCGTGTACTGGGTCTCGCCGGTGCCGTCACCGGTCACCCCGACACCGGTGGTGCCGTCGACCCCGGCGGCCAGCAGCCCGTCCCGGACGGCCGCGAGGTCACCGGCGTCCACCGCGAGCGCGAGCGAACCCCGGCCGACGGCGGCGGCCAGCGCCTCGAAGTCCAGCGCGCTGACGTCCTCGACGTCGGCGGCGGTACGCACACCCGGCAGCGGAACACCCGCGTAGGTGGCCACACCCTCGGCCTGACCGACGCCGGGCACCACCTCGAAGTGGGCGGCGGTACGGGCGACGGCCTGCACCTCCTTGACCACCGAGTCGTGGCCGAACGGGTCACCGGCGACCAGGTGCACCGCGTTCAGCCCGGACCGGGCGGCGGAGATCAGCACCTTCGCCACGTCCCCCGGGGCGCCTTCGGCCGGGGTGAACTCGGCGTCGTCCCGGGCCTCGGCGCGCACGGCGGCGAGCAGCGACTCCGGGACCCCCCGGTCGTAGATCACCTGATCGGCGTCGACCAGGGCGTCGTGCGCCCGGCGGGTCAGCAGACCTGGGTCGCCGGGGCCCGCCCCGACGAACGCGATACGGCCGACGGGCTTACGGGTGCGGGTCATTCTGTGCTCCCAAATTGCTGGGTCCCCGGGCCGGTGTGTCCTTCGTGGCCGAGGATCGAGTCGGCGCCGAGGTCGAGGAGTTCGGCGGCGAGTGCCTTACCGATCTCCGCAGCGTCGGCGGGCGTTCCGGTGCGGGACAGCCGGATGTCACGAGTGCCGTCCGGGCTGATCACCGCCCCGCGCAGGTAGATCTCGTCACCGTTCTCGCCTTCGGCGAGTTCGGCGTAGGCGGCGACGGGTGCGCTGCACCCGGCCTCCAGGGTGGCCAGCAACGCGCGTTCCGCGATGACCGCGGCGTGCGACGGTGCGTGGTCGAGCGTTCCGAGCAGCTCGACCAGATCCTGGTCGTCGACTCGGCACTCCACTGCCAGCGCGCCCTGGGCGGGCGCGGGCAGCATCAGCATCGGGTCCAGCGTCTCGGTGATCACGTCGGCCCGACCGATCCGGGCCAGGCCGGCCCGGGCCAGGACGACCGCGTCGAGGTCGGCATCGGGGCCGAGCACCCGCGCCAGGCGGGTGTCGATGTTGCCGCGGATCGGGGTGACCTCCAGTTGCAGGCCGAGCGCGTGCAACTGGGCGATCCGGCGCAGCGCGCCGGTGCCCACCGTGGCGCCGGGCGGCAGTTCGGCGAGCGTCTGGCCACCGCGGGCGATCAGTGCGTCGCGCGGATCCTGCCGGGGCGGCACCGCCGCGATGTGCAGCCCGCCGGCGGCGGCCGTGGGCAGGTCCTTGTACGAGTGCACCGCGAAGTCGATCGTCCCGGCGGTCAGCGCGTCGCGCAGCGCGGAGACGAACACTCCGACGCCGAGCCGGTGCACCGGCGCGCTGGAGCGGTCGCCCGCGGTGACCACCTCGACCAGCTCGACCGGGCGGCCGGTGGCGGCGGTCACGGCCTCGGCGACCTGGCCGGACTGGGCCATCGCCAGGGTGCTGCCCCGGGTACCGAGGCGCAGGGGGGCGGTCATCGCGCACCTCCGGTGGGCGGGACGGGGTCGGTGGCGTCCGAGCCGGGCGCCGGGTCGTCTTCGGCGGCCGGCCTGCCGATCTCGGGGCTCAGCACGTCGGGGACGGTGTCCACCGGTGAGGTCTGTGGCACCTGCAGGTCGAACAGCTCACGCAGCAGGGCGGCGTACTGGTCGCCACCGGGCTCGGCGGCGAGCTGGCGGACCTTGACGGTGGGCTGGTGCAGCAGCCGCTGCACCACGCGGTGCACCGTACGGGCCACCTCGGCGCGCAGGTCGTCGCCGAGGTCGGGACGGCGCTGGGCCAGCCGACGCAGCTCGGTGGCGACGACGTCGTCGGCGCGACCCCGCAGCGCCGCCACGGTGGGCGCCACGTCGGCGCCGCGCAGCCAGGTGAGGAAGCCCTCCACCTCGCCGGTCACGATTCCTTCGACGGCGGCGGCGTCCGCCGCGGCCGGACCGTCGGCGAGCAGCGCCGCCATCCGGTCGATGTCGATCACCTCGACGCCGGCCAGGTCGGCGACGCCCTCCTCGACGTCGCGCGGAACGGCCAGGTCGAGCAGGACCAGCGGGCCCCGGGCCGGGTCGCGCTCGGCGAGCGCGGCCCCGACGACCGTCCGGGTGAGGACCGGTTCGGTGGACGCGGTGGCGGCCACTACGATGTCCACTGTGGAGAGCGTGGCGGCCAGTTCGGTCATCGGCGCGGCGCCCGCACCGTACGACTCGGCGAGCCGGACGGCCCGGTCGATGCCCCGGTTGGTGACCGTGAGTGGCCCGGCGCCCAGCCGGGACAGCCTGGCCACCCCGAGCGAGCCCATCGCACCGGCCCCGATCACCAGAGCCGGGTGGCCGGCGAGATCACCGTCGAGGTGCCCGGCCGCCAACTCCAGCGCGGCGGTGACGACGCTCTGGCCGGCCCGGTCGATGCCGGTCTCGGCGTGGGCTCGCTTGCCGACGCGCAGCGCCTGCTGCATCAGCTCGTGCAGCAGCCGGCCGGCCGAGTCGGCGCCGGTGGCCCAGTGGTACGCGTCGCGCAACTGGCCGAGGATCTGCGCCTCGCCCACGACCATGGAGTCCAGCCCCGTGGCGACGCGGAAGACGTGGTCCACGGCGGCGGTGTCGTAGTGGACGTACAGGTGGTTGGCGAGCGCCGCCGGGGTGCTGCCGGCCTGCTCGCCCAGGACGGCGCAGATGTCGCCGAGCCCGCCGTGGAAACCGGACACGGCGGCGTACACCTCCACCCGGTTGCAGGTGGAGACGAGCACCGCCTCGCTCACGTACGGCTGAGCGACCAGGCGGTCCAGGGTGCGGGTGAGGTCGGCGGGGGGCACGGCCAGCTGCTCCAGCGTGGCGACCGGGGCGGTCCGGTAGGACGCGCCGACGACGAGCAGTTTCACGTGCCGATCGCCTCCTGGGTGTCGGTGGCCGCGAGACCGCCGGGCAGGGCGGTGAGAGCGGACCCGCCGGTGGCGGGCAGCGCGGTCAGCGACGCCTTACGGTGCTCGTGGAAGGACAGAATCTGCAGCTCGATGGCGAGGTCGACCTTGCGCACGTCGACCCCCTCCGGAACAGAGAGTACGCACGGCGCGAAGTTGAGGATGCTCGTCACGCCGACCGCGACCAGCTGATCGGCGACCCGCTGGGCGGCCGGGGCGGGGGTGGCGATCACGCCGATCGCGATGGACTCCTGGGCGGCGACCGCCGGCAGGTCGTCGACATGCCGGACCACCAGCCCGTTGATCTCCTCGCCGACCCGGGAGGGATCGGCGTCGAACAGTGCGGCGATCCGGAAGCCCCGGCTGGCGAACCCGTCGTAGCCGGCCAGGGCGTGACCGAGATTACCCACGCCGACCAGGGCGACAGCGCGACGCTGTGTGAGCCCGAGCACGTACTCGATCTGCTCGATCAGCAACGCGACGTCGTAGCCGACGCCCCGGGTGCCGTACGAGCCGAGGTGGGAGAGGTCCTTGCGGAGCTTCGCGGAGTTGACTCCGGCGGCCGCCGAGAGACCTTCACTGGAGATCGTTTCGTGGCCGACGTCGGCGAGGTTGTGCAGCGCGCGCAGGTATTCCGGGAGCCGAGCGACGGTCGCCTCGGGAAGGTCCGGAAGCGCCGGTACGGCACCGGCGCGGCCGGGCGCACCTGGCTGACGGTGCTGACTCATGAGACTCCGTGCGGTGCGATCCTCGGCCAACTCTGCTGGTCGGCCGCTTATGGACTCCCGCTGGCGACCGTGGTTTCCGGCTGTGCTAGCAGGGCGCGTCGGAACTACAGAGTAGGCGCTTGTGAAGACGTGCACAAATCGCGATCTTGCCGCTCCAGCCCGCGACCCCACCCGCCCCTCCATTCCACAAGATCGATTGAGCGCTCACCACCCGCGCGATTATTACTCAATCCCGACTTCTCTGACCAATCCCGCGCCCCACCCCCGTCCCCGCCCCCGCCCCCACCCCCGACCTCGCGATCTTGCACTTTCGGTCGTTCCATAACGTCCGCAGCTACGCAAATCATCGACAGCAACTGCAAGATCGGCGCGGGAATGGGCGGGAGCGTGGGTTCGGAGGACCGCGGGGTGGGGGCAGCACTACCGGGGAGAGACCAGGCTTCGGGATGGGGGGCGGGGCCGCGGCTGCCTAGCCTTTGAGCCATGACCGCCCTTGCCGCCACCAGCGACCGGCAGCCGCTGGCACGGAGCATCCCCCGCCAACTCTTCGTCGACTCCGGGTACGTGCTTCTCGGCCTGCCACTGGCAGTGGCCAGCTTCGTCGTCCTCATCGTCGGCCTCTCGGCGGGCCTCGGCCTGATGGTCACCGTGATCGGCCTGCCGATCCTCAGCGGCACGCTGTACGCCGCACGCGGGCTGGCCGACATCGAGCGGCTGCGGCTGCCCGCCGTACTCCGGCAGCCCCGGATCCGACCGCGCTACCGACTGCCGGAGGCGGGCGCGAGCGCCTGGCGGCGGATCTTCCTGCCGATGCGCGACGCGCAATCCTGGCTCGACCTGGCGCACGGAATCCTGCGGTTGATCGTGGCCCTGGCCACCTTCGTGGTCACCGTCTCCTGGTGGGTCGTCGCGATCGCCAACTCCTTCTACTGGGCGTACGACTGGGCCCTGCCCCGGCCGTCCGGAGACGACCAGGATCTGGCGCAACTCCTCGGCCTGGGTGACTCGACCACCGCCCGGATCGGGCTGAACACCGCGGTCGGCGTGTTCTTCCTGATCACCCTGCCGATCGTGGTGCGGGGCTGCGCGCTGCTCCAGGCCAGCTTCGCTCGGGCCCTGTTGACCGGGGTGGCCGAGATGCGGGACCGGATCACCGTGCTGGAGGAGCAGAAGCGGGCGGCGGTGTCCGCCGAGGCGTCCGCGCTGCGCCGGCTGGAACGTGACATCCACGACGGCCCGCAGCAGCGCCTGGTCCGACTCGCGATGGACCTGAGCCGGGCCCGGATGCAGCTCGCCTCCGACCCGGAGGAGGCCGGCCGGACCATCGACGAGGCGGTGACCCAGACCCGGGAAACCCTTGCCGAGTTGCGGGCGCTGTCGCGCGGCATCGCCCCACCGATTTTGGTCGACCGGGGTCTGCCCAGCGCACTCGCCGCGCTCGCCGGTCGCGGGCTCATCCCCATCGAGCTCCAGGTCGACCAGCAGTTGGGCACGCGGGACGGCCGACTCGACCCGGCGGTGGAGAACACCGCGTACTTCGTGGTGGCCGAGGCGCTGACCAACATCGCCAAGCACAGTCGGGCCACCGAGGCCACGGTCGCCGTGGCCCGCCAGGGCACCCACCTCCAGGTACGGGTGGGCGACGACGGGCAGGGCGGCGCGCACCTGGCGAAGGGGCACGGGCTGGCCGGTATCGCCGACCGGGTGCGGGCGGCCGGCGGTGAGCTGGCCGTGGTCAGCCCGAACGGCGGCCCCACCGAGATCCGCGCCGAACTGCCGCTGTGAACCAACGCGATGGCGGTCCCGACGTGGTAGACACCACACCCATGCGCATTGTGATCGCCGACGACGCCGTCCTGCTCCGGGAGGGGCTGGTACGACTGCTGACCGAGAGCGGGCACCAGGTGGTGGCCGCCGTCGGGGACGGCGACGCGCTCGTCGAGGCGGTGGTCGAGCACCGGCCCGACGTGTCGATCGTCGACGTCCGGATGCCGCCGACCCACACCGACGAGGGGCTGCGGGCGGCGGTGCGGGCACGCCAACTGGTGCCGCGTACGCCGATCCTGGTGCTCTCCCAGTACGTCGAGGTGTCGTACGCCGATGATCTGCTCGCCACCACCGGCGGCGCCGGCGGCGGCGGGATCGGCTACCTGCTCAAGGACCGGGTGGCGGCGATCGACGAGTTCCTGGACGCGCTGCGCCGGGTGGCGGCCGGCGGCACGGTGCTCGACCCGGAGGTGGTCGGCCAGCTCTTCGCCCGACGCCGCCGCGACGACCCGCTGCGCGAGTTGACCCCGCGCGAGCGGGAGGTGCTCGCGCTGATGGCCGAAGGTCGGTCGAACACGGCCATCGCCCGCGCCCTGGTGGTCAGCGACGGCGCGGTGGAGAAGCACGTCCGCAACATCTTCACCAAGCTCACCCTCCCGCCGGACACCGAGCAGCATCGGCGGGTGCTGGCCGTCCTCACCTACCTGCGGAACTGACCACCCGGGCGGCCAGAGCCACCGCGTCGGTGAGGGTGTCGGCCACCGGGTGACCGGAGTCGCGCAGCCGGGCCGGGTCGGTGAACCCGCCGGTGTAGAGCACCGCGCGACCGCCGACCGCGAGGGCCGCGTCCGCGTCGTCGATGGAGTCGCCGATGAGGACGACCGCGCTGCCGTCCACCTCCAGCTCGGCCAGGTGCCGCCGCAGCGACTCGGCCTTGCGGTCGCCGCCGACCGTCGCCCGCAGACCGTCGACCCGGGTGAAGTGGCCGGTCAGCCCGTACGTGTGCACCGTGGGCACCAGCTCCTCGTGGAACCACATGGAGAGCAGGCTCTGGCTGCCGTCCCAGGCGGCCATCGCGGTCCGCGCGTCGGCGGCCAGCTCGCAGGTGGTCAGCCCGTCGCGGTACGCGTCGTGGAAGATCCGGTCCAGCCGACCGAACGCCTCGTCGTCCACGGCCTGCCCGAGCACCTCGGCGTAGTAGTCGGCGATCGGCCGACGGAAGCGCGTCCGGTGCTCGTCGGAGGTGACGGTCGGCCCGCCCACGCTGGCGAACGCGGCGTTGGTGGCGGCCACCACCAGGCTGAGGTCGTTGAGCAGGGTGCCGTTCCAGTCCCAGACCAGGTGGGGGTGCGCAGGGGTCATCCGAGCACCCTAGGCCCTCAGAGCTGCGGCGTGGTCAGGTCCCGCAGCAGCCGATCCTCCTCCACCCGCCAGTAGCCGTGCTCCTTGCCGTCGAGCATCACCACCGGCAGCCGGTCCCCGTACTCCCGTTCCAGCTCCTCGTCGCCGGTGACGTCCCACTCGACCCACTTGTCGCCGGTGACCGCCACCACCCGGTCGAGCGCGGCCTTGGCGTCGTCGCACAGGTGGCAGCCGGGTCGGGTGATCAGGGCGAGCCGGGCGTCAGTGGCCATCGGGTACCTCCGTGCGGGCGTCGTCGGCGGATGCGGGCGATCCGGCCGGGGCCGCCGACCGGAGCTGGGTCTTTCGTACCTTGCCGATCGCCGAGTGGGGCAGTGCGTCGACGAACTCGACGGCGGTCGGGCACTTGAACCGGGCCAGGTTCCGTGCGCAGTGTGCGAGCAACTCCTCGCCGCTGACCGGCCGCCCCGACGCCGGCACCACGTACGCCCGCACAGTCTCGCCGGTTCGCGGGTGCGGCACACCCAGTACCGCCGACTCGGCCACCCCGGGGTGCCCGGCGAGCACCAACTCGACCTCGTGCGGATAGACGTTGAAGCCGTTGACCAGGATCAGGTCGCCGAGTCGGTCCACCAGGTGCAGGTCGCCGTCGGAGTCGGCGTACGCGATGTCGCCGGTGCCCCACCAGCCGTCGGCGTCCGGACCGTCGCGGCCGTCCGGCCAGTAGCCGTCGAAGAGGTTGGGGCCGCGTACGACGATCTGCCCCGGGTCGGTGCCGGGGGCGGCGTCGGAGATGTCCAGCTCGTCCGTGTCGTCGTCCGGGACGGCCTGGCCGTCGCGCCACAGGTCCACCGAGTCCGGCCCGACCAGGCGTAGCTGGACGCCGGGCAGCGGCCGCCCGATCGAGCCGGCCTTCGCCACCTTGCCGACCAGGGTGGAGGTGAGCACCGGCGCGGTCTCGGTGAGGCCGTAGCCGATGTGCACCGGGTGGCCGGTCGCCGCGGTGAAGCGCGCCGCGACCGCGGGTTCCAGGGGCGCCGCGCCGCACACCGCCACCCGTACCGACGCGGTCGCCGCGCGGGCCGTGTCGGCGTCGGCCCAGGCCAGGAACATCGACGGTACGCCGACCAGCACGCTGACCCGGTGCCGGGCGATCTCGGCGAGTCCCGCCGTCGGGTCCGGCTCGTCGAGCAGCACGCCGGCGGCACCATGGTGGACGACGGCGCCGAGCCCCGCATTGAGGCCGTACGCGTGGAACAGCGGCAGGGCCAGCAGCACCGTGTCGTCCGGGCCGACCACCGGCGGCTCGATGGCGTCGACCTGGTCGAGGTTGGCCAGCAGCGCGCGGTGGGAGAGCATCGCGCCCTTCGGACGGCCGGCGGTGCCCGACGTATAGAGCAGTACGGCGAGGTCGTCCCCGCCGCGGCGGGCCCGGGGACGCGGCCCGGGCTGCCCGGCGGTCGGCGGGGTGTCGTGCACGGCGGTGAGCGCCGGCAGATCGGCGGCCACCTCGGCGACCAGGCCGCGGACCCGCTCGGTGCCGATCAGCAGCGACGCGCCGGAGTCGGACAGCACGTGTCGCAGCTCCGGGGCGGTGAAGCCGGGGTTGACCGGCACCGCGACCAGTCCGGCCCGCAGCGCGCCGAGCCACCCGAGAACGAAGTCGGGGGTGTTGGTCAGCGCGATCGCCACCCGGGGCGGTGTGTCGCCCGGCTCGGTGGCCGGAACGGCGGAAGCCAGGCCGTACGCGGCGGCGGTCACGGCGGCGTCCAGTTCGGACCAGCTCACCTGCTGATCCCGCCAGTGCAGCGCGGGCCGGTCGCCGTGGTCGAGAGCCGCCCGGCGGACGCGGTCGGCGAGGTTCGGCGGGAAGTCCTGCACGGTCATCGAGTCTGGCACAGCCGCGGTCGACGGGCCACGCCTCGACGGGTCGACGGGCCACGCCTCGACGGCCGCGCGGCGACGGCCGCAGATCGTCCCGTCAACGGGACGCCCACCGTGCCACCGACGCACCGATCGAGTCCGGCTGATGGGACGGGCGACGCACCCGGTCAACGGTTCGGCCCAGCCGGTACGGCGGGTGGCGGGTACCGCTCAGCTGATCGGCCAATGTGCCGTCCGACCTGGGGATCCATGCTGGAACAACCGGTCGGTCGAAAGTCAAACGCACACGACGGACAACCGGTCCGCCGCCGGTGCGACACAGCGGGAAATACTTCCGCCTTGTGTAACGGACTTGCCACGCGCGGGTGACGTTGGCCCTATTATCACTCGGGTCGGCTCACCCCATTTGCCGTGAGTCGACACCCCTCAGCCCGAGGAGGCCCCCGTGCCTGTGAGCGCATTGGACCAGCACCTCAAGGGGAACTGCCGCCCGTCGGCACACCCCGGAACAGTCCTGCCCGACCGGCTACCCGGTCGGTCCGCACCGACGACCCGCAAACCGGCCCGTCCGGCCACCAAGGGGACGGGGGCGGCGCGATGACCACCTTCGGATACGCGGAACGTCCCGTCGGCCTGACCGGCCAGACGCCCCGCTCGCAGGTCAACGAACGGCCGGCAACCCGCGCGCCGCTGGGCGACCCGCACGCCGCGCTGCGGGGCGAGAGCCCCGCGCAGCGGACCCGCAACCGCCCCCACACCAACGAGCCTCCACCGAGACCGGCGGTCCCCGGTGGCAACGCGATGCCGACCGGCGGTCGGGTCGCCGCGCCGACCCGACCGACCATGCCGTCGCAGGGCCGCCGGGCCGGCGACGCCCCGGCGCCGGCCACCGACCCGGCCGCGGGCGAGACGGCGGTGATCCCGGCGGTTCCGGCCGCCGCGCCGACCACGCCGACCGGTTTCCCGAGCCGTCCGGACCCGTCCGACCCGGCCACCGAGGTCTGGACGCTGGTCGAGCGCGCACAGGCCGGCGAGTCAGCGGCGTTCGGTCTCATCTACGACAGGTACGTGGACACCGTCTTCCGGTTCGTCTACTTCCGGGTGGGCAACCGTCAGCTCGCCGAGGATCTGACGTCGGACACGTTCCTGCGTGCCCTCAAGCGGATCGGGAGCTTCACCTGGCAGGGCCGCGATCTCGGCGCCTGGCTGGTGACCATCGCCCGCAACCTGGTCGCGGACCACTTCAAGTCCGGCCGGTACCGGCTGGAGGTCACCACGGGCGACGTGCTCGACGCCGACCGCGAGGATCGCGGCCCCGAGGGCAGCCCGGAAGCGGCGGTGGTCGAACACATCACCAATGTCGCCCTGCTCACCGCCGTCAAACAGCTCAACCCGGAGCAGCAGGAGTGCATCGTGCTCCGGTTCCTACAGGGCTTCTCGGTGGCCGAGACGGCCCGCGCCATGGGCAAGAACGAGGGTGCCATCAAGGCTCTGCAGTACCGGGCCGTCCGTGCGCTGGCCCGACTGCTGCCCGACGGTTTCCAACCGTGATTCGCTAGCCGCACCGACGAGCGTCGATCACTGTCTGCGCAGCTCAGGGCGGGTCTCACTCGGTGACGCCGATCACTTTCTGTGATTTCCGCCCCGCCCGGCCCGTAACCCGTGCCCGGTCCGCCGCGTTTCTCCGGGTGCGACCGGTGGATGTCCCGGCAGGGCCGGGGCACCGAGGTCCGCCCGGCAGGCCGGACGGCGCCTCACCTCCGTGGTGTCACAAACGCCGCCCGGTCGCCGTAAACACGGCGGCCGACCGGCCGTGACCAGCGAGAGGAGGTGCCTGCGGTGGATAACGACCTCTTCTCCCGCCGGCGTGCCGAGCGCTTCGCGCAACTTCTCGACGAGGCCAACGGCGGCCGGCGGCACCACGTGCGGTCCCGGGTGGACAGCCAGCTGGCGCCGCTCGTCGCGGTGGGCCATCGGATCAGCGCCGATCCTCCGACCGTCGAGGTGGATCCCGACTTCCGCACCGGCCTGCGGGCGATGCTGCTCGCCACCGCCGAGCGTGAGGGGATCGGCACGACCCCGGCGACCGCCGAGCCGGCCGCCCCGCGTGCCGCTACCACGAGCCGTGGCTCGTTGCTGCCGGCGGTCACCGCCCGGCGGGCCCGTGCCCGGGGAGCGATCCTGGTCGGCATCGCCGCCGGCGCCATCGCCGTCTCCGGCATCTCCGCCGCCAGCGAGAACGCCGTTCCCGGCGACGCGCTCTACGGAATGAAGCGGTCCACCGAGCGAGCGCAACTCGCCCTGGCCAGCTCGGACATCAGCCGTGGCCAGCTCTTCCTGGACTTCGCCCGGACCCGGCTCGGCGAGGCGGCCGAGCTGCGCGGCGACCGCATCGGCTACAGCGCTGTCCTCGACGACATGGACGCCGACACCCGGCAGGGCATCCGCCTGCTCACCGCCGCCGCTGTGCAGCGCGCCGAGCCGGCCAGCCTGGACGCCGTCAACACGTTCGTCGCCAGCCAGCGGCGGGCGGTGAACAACCTGCTCGACGGGGCCGGCCGGGCCGACCGGGAACGGACCCGGCGGTCGCTGGCCCTGCTGGACAGCATCCGGGAGCGGTCGGACGCGGTCCGCGCCGCCATCGCCTGCGGCCTGCCCGCGCCGACCGGCAGCGACACCCTCGGGCCCACCCCGAGCACCTGCCCCGGCACGCGCTGAGCCCACGACGAGACCGGGCCCACTGACCCGTACGGCGAAACCAGGCCCACGGACCCGCTGCGCGAGAGCGCACGACCGACCGGTCGCGGCACGGTTTTCTGTGCCCGGCCGGTCGGTCGTGCGTTCCGGATACCCTCGCTGGAGGCATCGTCGTAGCTGCGGAAGGAGGGGAAGTCGCGTGGCGCGCAGCCGCAGGATGACGGTCAGCACCGACGTTCAGGGACACACCGCCGGTTGGGCGGAGACCGACCTGGCGTCGGTCACCCCGCCCGCACCGGACCCGACCGCCGCCGCCTTCTTCGACGTCGACAACACGATGATGCAGGGCGCGTCGATCTACTGGTTCGCCCGGGGGCTCGCCGCCCGGAACTACTTCACGACCGCCGACCTGGCCCGCTTCGCCTGGCAGCAGCTCCGGTTCCGGTTGCTCGCCCGGGAACACGCGGGCGACATGTCCCAGGCGAAGGAGGCCGCGCTGGCCTTCGTCGAGGGGTGGCGGGTCGACGACGTGGAACGCCTCTCGGAGGAGATCTTCGACGAGCTGATGGCCCCCCGGATCTGGGCCGGTACCCGCCAGCTCGCCCAACGCCACCTGGACGCCGGCCAGCGCGTGTGGCTGGTCAGCGCCGCCCCGGTCGAGATCGGCCGGGTGATCGCCGCCCGACTCGGCCTGACCGGTGCGATCGGCACGGTGGCCGAGGTGCGGGCCGGGGCGTACACCGGGCGGTTGGTGGGCGATCTCATGCACGGGCCGGCGAAGGCCGAGGCGGTCACCCAGCTCGCCGCCGTGGAAGGGCTGGACCTGAGCCGCTGCGCGGCGTACAGCGACTCGGCCAACGACCTGCCGATGCTCTCCGCGGTGGGCCGGGCGGTCGCGGTCAACCCGGACGGCGCGCTGCTGCGGCAGGCCCGCCAGCGCGGCTGGGAGGTACGGGACTTCCGTACCGGCCGCCGAGCCGTCAAGATCGCCGTACCGTCGACGGCGGCGGCCGGGCTGGTCGCTGGCGCGGTCACCGCCGGCCTGGCCCTCCAGCGTCGCCGTCGCGCCGGCTGAGCGTCAGGGGCCGAACGGATCGGGTCGCCGTTCCAGCAGCGTGTGCAGGGTCTGCTGGATGGTCTCCCGCACCTGGTCGGCGAGGTTGAAGACGACCAGCGGATCGTCCGCCGAATCGGTCAGGTGGACGGTGGGGATCGGTGGGCAGAACTCGATCAGCCACTTGCTGGGCAGCGGCACCATCCCCAGCGGCCCGAGCCACGGAAAGGTCGGCGTGACCGGGAAGTACGGGAGCTTGAGCAGTCGCGCGAGGGGTTTGATGTCGGCGAGCATCGGATAGATCTCCTCGCCGCCGACGATGGCGACCGGAACGATCGGGGTGCCGGTGCGCAGCGCGGCCGAGACGAAGCCGCCCCGACCGAACCGTTGCAGCTTGTACCGGTCCGCGTAGAGCTTGCCGATGCCCTTGAACCCCTCGGGGAACACGCCGACCAGGTCGCCACCGCCGAGTAGCCGCTCGGCGTCCGGCTTGCAGGCCACCGTGCCGCCGGTCTTGCGGGCGATCTCCGACACCACCGGCATCCGAAACACCAGGTCGGCGCCGAGCAGGCGCAGGTAGCGGCGGGCCGGATGCTTGTCGTGCAGGGCCGCCGACAGGATCAACGCGTCCAGCGCCACGGTGCCGGAGTGGTTGCCGACCACCAGGGCGGGCCCGTCGCCGGGTACGTGCTCCACCCCGCTGACCTCGGTACGGAACCAGTCCCGGTAGAGCAGCCGCAGCAACGGGTGAAAGACCGCGTCCGTCAACTCCGGGTCGAAGCCGAACTCGTCGACCTCGTAGTCCCCGGCCAACCGTCGACGCAGGAACGCCAGGCCGTTGGCGACCCGGCGGTCCCACTGGTCCCCGGGCCGATCCGCCACCGCTGGCGCGGTGCCACCGCCGGAAGCCGGCGCGCTTGTGCCGCCGGGCGTCGGCGCGGTGCCACCGGAGGCGGGCGGGTTTCCGCTGGCCGGCTCGTCGGTGGCGCCGGTGTCGACCTCGTCGGCGGACGTACCCGCCGGGCCGTCGGTCGGCGTGTCGACCTCGTCAGCGGGTGTCGCGGTGGGCGCGAGCCGGGCCGCCGGGCGGTGGCCGTTGCGCCGCGCCGGCTCCGCATCCGGCACGGGCGGAACCAGCGGTACGTCGAACCGCCCGATCCCCTGCGGGTCCTGCCCCTGCCCGGTCACGATGTGCGCTCCCGAACCGCGGCACGGACCTGCCGGATGCCGTCCAGAACCAACTGTTCGGCGGCGGCCAACTGCCCCCGGCTGAGCACCGCCCTACCGTGGTGGGCGCGGATGAAGTCCTCGAACGCCTCGGCCGTGGAGCGCGGCGTGAAGCCGTACTCCTGCTCAAGGCGCGTGGTGTCGACGACCCGGCCGTGCACGAAGAGATCGACCTGGTCGAGGCCGTAGCGGCCGACCCCCATGGTGCGGGCCAGCGCCGCCGCGCCGGACAGCCCCGGCTCGAGCACCGGCACGGCCACCCGCCCGGCCCGCCGGATCGCCTGGGACAGCGACAGCACGCCCGGACCGGCGACGTTGTAGGTGCCCGGATGGTCTTCCACGATCGACCGGTGCAGCACCTCCAACGCGTCGTCGAAGTGCAGGAACTGCAGCCGGGGATCGCGGCCGAACACGGTCGGCACGAACGGCTGCGCGAAGTAGCGCGTCAGGGTCGTGTCGGCGGTCGAACCGATGAACGGGGCGAAACGCAGCACCGTCGCGGTCACGTCGGCCCGACGGCGACGGAAACCTCGGACGTACCCCTCGACGTCGAGGATGTCGCGGCCGAAACCGCCGCGCGGCACCTCGCGCGGCTCGGTCTCCTCGGTGAACACCGCCGGGTCGCGGAACGACACCCCGTACGCGGCGGTCGACGACCGGACCACGAGCTTGCGGAGGCGGGGCGCCCGCTGGCAGGCGGCGAGGAGCTGCATGGTCCCGATGACGTTCTGGTCCTTCATGGCCGACCGGCCACCGTGCTGCCGGTCGGGAGAGCTGACCAACGCGAGGTGGACCACCGCGTCGACGTCCAGATCGGCGAGGAGCCCACCGAGCGAAGCCGGGTCGACACGGATCCGCTCGACCCGGTCCAGCAGATCGGTGAACTCGGCGGCCGACTCCGGCGCGTCCACACCGATGACCCGCTCGATACGCGGATCGGCGGCCAGTCGGGCCGCCACGTGGGCGCCCAGGTAACGACCGACCCCGGTCACGACGACGACCCCCGGAGCACCTGGGGTGCTACCGGGGGTCATCTGACGCACCTACCCCGACAGGCGGGATCGAGCCGGGACGACCACGGCCTGATCACCTGAGCCTCCGGAGGTCGACAGTTTGGCAAGCGACGCTGCCGGGCAGAGCCCGGCGCCGGTCACTTGCCGAGACGGCGACGCTGGACGCGGGTCTTACGCAGCAGCTTGCGGTGCTTCTTCTTAGCCATGCGCTTACGGCGCTTCTTGACCACCGAGCCCATACGACAGCCTTTCGATACAACGTGCGGGGCGGACCGGATGACACCACGCAGGTGACGACGGAGACCGCATGCGGACAACGGACCGGACCAGTCTGGGCGGCGGGGCGCACCGGCAGGGTCTCGGTCGCGCTCCAGGGTAGCCGCAGAGCCTCAGCAGGACCAACGCGCCCCCGTCCATGACGCCTAGGGGGCGCTCAATCGGCCGTCCGGTGGCTCAGGCGGTTTCCTGAAAGGCGCCTCGCAGGTATTCGTGCACCGCGTGCTCGGGCACCCGGAACGACCGGCCCACCCGGACCGCGGTCAGCTCACCGCTGTGCACGAGACGATAGACCGTCATCTTCGACACCCGCATGACCGTCGCCACCTCCGCGACGGTCAGGAACTTGACCTCCGACAGCCGTCCGTCGGACTGCGACCCGGCCATGGCTCACCGACCCATCCCATGCCCGGCGCGGGCCAACCCGACGGATGCTCCGGGCCGGGCGGCGACGCGCGTGTTACCAGTACGGTAGCGGGGCCGCTGTGACCGGCGCGATCCCTTCGTACAACTGATCATGTTTCGGTGGTCGGTTCACCCGATCCGACCGGCCGTTATCTCCCCGGCTGCGTCCGTCGTCCGGTTGCTCACTCGGCACGCAGCGCCACCACGGTTGCTCACTCGGCGCGCAGCGCCACCACGGTTGCTCACTCGGCGCGCAGCGCCACCACCGGGTCGAGCCGGCCGGCGCGCTGCGCGGGAACCACGCCGAAGACGATCCCCACCGCCGCCGACACACCGAAGGCCAGCGCCAGCGACCACCACGTGATCGCGGCGGGGATCGGTGACAACGCGTCCACCAGCAGGGCGGTACCCACGCCCAGCGCCATCCCGGTCAGCCCGCCGATGGTGGTGAGCAGCACCGCCTCCAGCAGGAACTGCACGCCGATGTCGCGGGGTCGGGCGCCGACGGCCTTGCGCAGCCCGATCTCCCGGGTCCGCTCGCGGACGCTGACCAGCATGATGTTGGAGACGCCGACGCCGCCGACGAGCAGCGAGATGCCGGCGATGGCGGCGAGCACACCGGTGAGTACGCCGAGGATGTCGCCGAGCACACCGAGGATCTGCTGCTGCGTGACCGCGCTGAACTCGGTGTCCGGGTGCCGGCGGTTCAGCTCCGCGACGATGCGTTCGCCCAGCTCGTCGATCCGTTCCCGGTCGGGCGCCTTGACGGCGATGCCGTCCACCCGCTGGGTGCCCCAGAGGCGCTGCGCGGCGGTCACCGGTACGTGCACCTCGTCGTCCCGGTCGACGCCGAGACTCTGCCCGAGGGGCGCGAACACGCCGATGACCCGGAACCGTACGCCGGCGAGGGTCACCTGCTGGCCCAGCGGATCGCGGTCGGGGAACAACGCGCGGGCCACCGAGTCGCCGAGCACCGCGACCCGCCGGCTGGTGTCCACGTCCGTGCCGGTGAGATAGCGGCCCCGGGCCAACGAGCGGGTGAACACCGTCGGCGTGGTCTCCAGCACGCCCTGGACGGTGGTGAAGTCCGAGCGCGCGCCGGCCCGCGCGGTCGCCCCCGAGGCGACGGTGACCGCGACCCGCTGGGGATCGCCGACGACGCGGGAGACCGCCTCGGCGTCCTTGAGCGTCAACGGCGAGACCACCGGCGCGGTGCCCACCTCGATCTTGCCGGGGACCACCAGCAGCAGGTTGGAGCCGAGCCCCTCGACCTGCTGCTCCACCTTCTGCTTCGTGCCGGTGCCGATGGCGACCAGCAACACCACCGACGCGACACCGATGATCACGCCGAGCATGGTGAGCGAGCTGCGCAGCCGATTGGCGCGCAACGCGTCCAGCGCGACCCGCCACGCCTCGGCGACCCTCACGCCGCACCGTCCTCGGGCTCGTCGCGGTTTGGGCCGGGGTCGAGCGGAAGGCGTCCGGTGGCTCCGGCGGCGCCACCGGAGCCACCGGACGGGTGCCCCGGGCCGTTTCCGGACACGGACCGGGGCTCCGCGCTGGGAGCGGGCACCAGTGTCTCAGGTCGACCGTGATCGACGGACGGCGGTCGATCATGAAGGACGTCGGCGCTGTCCGCCACCACCACACCGTCGCGCATGGTGATCCGGCGGGCGGCCCGCGCCGCCACCTCCTGGTCGTGGGTGACCATCACCAGCGCCACCCCGGACTCCGCGTTCAACCGCTCCAACAGTTCCAGGACGGCCGCGCCGGTCACACTGTCCAGGTTGCCGGTCGGCTCGTCGGCCAGCAGCACCGTCGGCTCGGTGACCAGCGCGCGGGCGATGGCGACCCGCTGCTGCTCGCCACCGGACATCTGGTTGGGCCGGTGGTCCAGCCGGTGCCCGAGACCGACCCGGCCCAGCATCGCCGCCGCCCGCTCCCGGCGCTGCCGGGCCGACACCCCCCGATAGACCAGCGGCAACGCCACGTTCTCCACCGCCGACGTACGCGGCAGCAGGTGGAACGCCTGGAACACGAAGCCGATCGTCTCGTTGCGCAGGGCGGCCATCTCCGGCGGCGAGAGGGTGTTGACGTCCCGCCCGCCGATCACCAACCGTCCACCGGTCGGCCGGTCGAGACCGCCCAGCAGGTGCATGAGCGTGGACTTGCCGGAGCCGGACGGCCCCACCAGCGCCACGTAGTCCCCCGGCTGCACGGTCAGCGAGACCCCGCGCAGCGCCTCGACCGACACCCCGTCGAGCTGGTACGTGCGCGACACGTCCACCGCCTCGATTGCCGGCGGGGTGTCGCTCACCGCACCTCCTGACCGTCGCGCACCTGGTCGGTGCCGCGCACCACGATGCGGTCGCCGGCCTGGACGCCGTTGAGGATCTGCACCAGGTCGGACCCCTGGACGCCCACGGTCACCGGCGCGCGGTCGGCCTTTCCGTCGCGGACCACCCACACGGCGTCCCGACCGTCGGCGGAGAAGACGGCCGAGGCGGGGACGGTCACCGCGTCGGCCGCCTCCCGTACGCGCAGGTGCACGATCGCGTTCATGCCGGGACGGGGCGTGGGGGCGGGCTCGTCCTCGGCCAGCTTTCCCGCGCCCAGCGCGAGGCGTACCCGATAGGTGACCCCGCCCTGCGCGGAGCTGGTGGGGAGCACGTCGACCGAGCGGACCGTGGCGTCGTAGCTGGCTCCGGTCACGGCGTCCAGCTCGACGGTGGCGGTCACGCCGGGCTTGACCAGCAGCACGTCGGTCTCGTCGACGTCGGCGAGCAGTCCGAGCTGCCCGGTGTCCACGATGGTCAGCACGGGCGTGCCGGCGGTGACCTGACCGCCGACCACGACGGCGTCGTCGACGCCGGCCGGCGGGCCGCCCTGCGCCGGTGACAGGGCCGACGGGTCGATCCCGGCCCCACCGGCCTGTTCCAACAGCCCGGCCAGGCCGCCGCTCGGGCCACCGCCGGCCCGGGTGCCGCCCGGCTGCACCACCCCGCCGATGGGGGCGCGCAGGGTCAACGCGTCGACGGTCGCCTTGGCCAGGTCGTACGCCTGCTGGGCCTGTAGCCGTTGCGCCGCGGACAGCGAGCCGACGGCGGAGTTCAACCCGCTGATCCCCCGCTGCACCGCGCGGACGGCCTCGTCGGCGCTCTGCGCGGCGGCGGCGTACTGCCGCTGGGCGGACGTCACCTGGGCCAGCAGCGCGTCCCGCAACTGCTGGTCGGCAATCTTCTCGGCGGCCTTGCGAGCGGCGTCGAACGCCTCGTCGGCGGCCTTGTCGGTGCCCCGCCGGCTGCTGGTCAGGTTGCCGGTGGAGACACCCCGGCCGGCGCGCTTCGCGGCGTCCAGCGCCTCCTTCGCCTGGCGCAGCCGGGCCTGGGCCGACGGGGACGCGACCACCGCGAGCACCTGACCGCGCTTCACCCGCTGTCCAGGCTGGACCCGCAGGCTGGCCAGGGTGCCGCCGGCGGGCGAGGTGAGGCTGGCGGCGGCGCGGGCCGTCACCGTCGCCGGAGCGTCGATCACCTCGCTGACCGGGCTACGGGCGGCCGCGGCGAGCGCGACCGGCGGTTGGTCGTCACCGCAGGACGCGGCGGTGGTGGCGGTGAGGACGGCGACGGCGGTCAGGGCGATGAGCAGGCGGGGCCGCGTGGCGCTTGCGGGCCTCGGCAGGTCGGGGCTGCGCATCCACTCATCCTATGGGGCTGGCCGTGGCAACCTTAGCGGCCGAGCAGCAGGTGCAGCCGACTCAACTGACTGAGGCTCTGGCTTCGAAATCGACCGCCGTACCGATCGAAATGAAGGGGCAGCGCCAGCCATGTTCAACAGGCGCTCAGACGTTACAGTCCGTCACTATAGCAATGTCCATGTATATCAATGATCCGTTGACATCAACGTCGACAGCAACCGACGCAGACGCCGTCAACCACCGGCACACGTTCGCGGCAAACGCCAGCCCGGCCACCTTCGCGCTGACTACCAGATCATGTTACGAGCGGGTGCATCAACAACGCTGGAGAAGCCTGCCCTTGATCTTGGAAATCGCGTCAGATGGAGGACCAGACTTTGTGAAATCCCCTCCTTAAAACTCACCCCACGCCGATTGAGCGCTAGATCCAACTGTGAATGCCCTGGCTTCCGTTTCGTCAAATATTGCCACCAGGCCATCTGGCAGATACCCGAGGTCATCACCACTCATTTCGCCGAGCGCGACGACAGCCGACCGACCATGGGAAAAGTCGAAGCGCATTGACCAAAGCGCTTCCGGGCATCCTTCGTTAGGAACGTGAAAAGCGCCCACTATATTCGCGATTGTCTCTCCAAGCAACGGCCGCCACTCCGGCGTTGCGCTTACGTCGAGGAAGTCGACGCCGCCAAACTCCCCGGCAAGAGAATCCGTCAAGAGACCAACGCCCAGCCCTTCGTTTAGCCCTTGCATTTCCCAGCGCACCACGAGTGACCCTCCCCCCTCCAGGGAGAACTTGAGCGCCATGTCAATCTCATGAACAGTGTCGTGACGATGCCCATTCGGCCACTCGCCACCAGATACAGGCTGATAGCCGACGGCCGAAACATTTTGGCCGACCACCTTTGCAGCGAGCACATCGAAAGCTCTTGGCTGCCCAGCAGCAAGATCCCACGGGAGGATGATCTTGTCCATTAATACCGCCCAAAGTATTGGAATGCGCCATTCTGATCAAAGGTAGCACCAAAACCTCGCTGGCCTGTTGGCCCCGGCATTGTGTACCTCGTCCCGCCCCGAAAACCTCCGCTAGTGACTGGAGAGCTTGTCGTCGCCGGGTTTGTCAGAATGTCGTCCAAGAGATTCTGGCCTGCCTCATCCAACTGCGCACCAGGAACGGCATCCAATTCACCACGATCCATGTGCTTTTGATACGCCCGACCTGCCGCCGTCCTACCACCCTTAGCGGCCCGCTGCCCGCTTTGCGACAGCGCAGTCAGGTCCGGAGTGCATGGTCCTGTGTTGTGCACGAGGACCGGGGTTTTGCCGGCGAGCACATAGTACGTGTGGATGCCATCAACGGTTAGGTTGTAAGCGAGGGCGGCGTGGACAGTGTCGGGGCGGAGGCCCACCGCCAATCGGGTTCGGCCGTCCGATGACAACACGAGGTCGCCCGCGTCGAGCTCGTCAGCCCGCTGCCACTCCCGGTCTGTCTGGTTCCAGAACGGATGATCCTCGGTCGTGGTGATCACCGCGCCAACCAGCTGGAGCTCGATGAGATCGTCCTGGTGGACCCAGACATGAGTGATGACTCGGGGACCCTGCTCACCGGTCTCCGGGTCCGCCGCCATCACCTCGTCTCCGGCCTCCAACTCATCCAGTCGCTTGGTGGCGCCATCGGCCATCAGGACTTCGGTTTCACCGCTGAAGCTCATGCAGCCGCAGTTACAGCCACCGCCGCGACCAGGACGCCCACCCTGTAGTCCCGTACGGGCCGCGGCGTTGGCCGCGCCGATCGCACCGCTCTGGAACATCTCGTCTGCTGGCAAGGTCGCTGCCAAGATGTCGACGTACGGGCTGTAGAGCTGCTCGATCCACTCCTGGCAGCCGCCCGGCCGTCCCATGTCGTGGCAGATGTTCATGGCGAGCGCGCGCTCGTCCTGCGCCTCGAGTAGGTCGTTGCTGAAGGCCGACGCCGAAAGCCACTCGGCACGCTGATCGTTCCACCGGCGGGCGAACTCCTCCAGCGGCACCGTTTCGGGCACCACGATCACTTTTCCGAGGACTCGGGGATGCTCCCGCTTCCGGTCCCTGGTGCTCGTCTTGCCGTTCGCGTCGCCCCACGCGATGTTCGCCTCAGTGCCGCAGCCACCCGGGCAGCCGCCGGCACCCCGACCGTCGCCCTCCTTCAGCGGACGCGGGTCGTAACCGCGGCAGTCGTACTCCCGGCAGTCGGCGGGGATCAGACCGTCCGGGTCGCTCATCGTGACCGGGGAGTTGTTGGCGTAGGAGTAACCATTCCACTGCTGCGGATCGGCCGGGTCCTGCAACGGGTCCACCGAGACGAACCGACCAATTGTCGGGTCGTAGTTGCGGGCGCTGACCTGGGTCAGGCCGGTGTTCGTGTTGAGTGGCTGGTTGAGGAAGCCGCGGTTGTCCGGTGCCGTGACGGTGGAGCCGCGCGGCGCGCCGTACGGGGTGTACTGCCGCCAGGTCGGCACCTGGGCCGTGTTGTTCAGGTAGAGGCTGGGCGTGCCCTGGTGGTCGGGGATGGTGAACCCGTACGCGTTGCCACTACCCGTGCGGTAGGCCATCGCGCCGCTCGGCAGCGGGTAGTAGCGGGTGCCGCTGAGCGCCTGGGTATTGGTGTTGAGGGTGATCTGCTGACCGGGCAGGTAGAGGGTGGTGACCCCCGGGTCCTTCTGGATCAGCAGGTTGCCGTCGGCGTCGTACAGGAAAGAGCTGTTGCCGTCCGTGCCGCCGGTCACCGACGCCAACTCACCCGCGTCGTCCCAGTTCAGGGTCTGGGTGCCCTGTCCGGCCTTGCGGGTGGTCATGTTGCCCGCGTCGTCGTAGCCGTACGACGTGCTGCCGGTGAGCCCACCGGTGGTGGTGGTGCTCGTCAACGTGTGCGGCTGGCCCTTGGCGTTGCCGTCGTAGGTGTAGCCGGTGGTGGTGTCGTTACCCCCGGTCAGTGAGTACTGGGTCTGGCTGCTCCGGTTGCCGAGCGGGTCGACGCTCCACTCGGTCCAGTAGGCGCTGGTGGCGCCGATGCCGCTGCCGACCATGGCCCGGTTACCGACGGTCGGCGCGACGGCGCAACCGTCGGTCGCCGTCCACGCCTTGGTGAGCCGCCGCAGTGCGTCGTACCGGTAGCACTCCGTCTCGGAGACCGTCGTCGGCTCGTAACGGGTGTTGACCGTCTTCGTGATGTTGCCGTACGTGTCGTACTCGTAGCTCTGCTTGTCGACGTCCGTGGTCGTGGTCGTCGTCTTGGTCACCAGTTGCTGATTCAGCCGCCCGTTGTGATCGTCGTAGATGTTGACGATGGAGGCCACGCTCGGCGGGAGGCCGAGCACGTTGCGGGTGATCCGACCCCAGGCGTCGTAGTCCGCGGACGCGCTGTAGCCGGCCAGCCCCGCGGTGACGGTCGGCAGGTCCAGGATTCCGCTGTAGCTACGGATAACGGTTTCGGCAGGCAGGTTGCCGCGCGCCGGATAGGTGTCGGTGAGGGGGATTCCGATCGTTGCCGAGTAGGTGTGCCCGAACGCGTACGTGTTGCCGAGCGCCCCCTCGACGGCGGGAATGGTGATCGTCTCGCCCTTCGAGTTGCCGAAGGAGTCGAAGTTGATCCACTGGGTGCTGTACTCGGCGCCGTTGCGGAAGGCGGTCGCGGTGGTCAGCTTGCCGATCGCGTTCGTGATCGACGCCGCGTTGTTGTCGTTGTCGTACACCCAGGCGGCCAGCTTGTTGCTGGCCGACTGCGCCGACGTCGGCGCGGCGAAGCTCGCCGTGCGACGGTTGATCTTGTCGAAGGTGGCCGAGGTGGTCTTGCCACGGCCGTCCGTCGACTCGATGACGTTGCCGGCGCCGTCATAGCGCATGCTGCTGGTGCCGGCGTCCGGGTCGTCCTTGCCGGTCACCCGACCCAGCAGGTTGTACGTGGTGGTCCACACGTTGCCGGCACTGTCGGTCAGGGTCGACTGGTTGCCGTGGCCGTCGTACCCGTAGCTGCTGTCTACCGTGGTACCGCCGGTCAAGCGGTACAGGCCGGTGAAGGAGTTACTCGGCGACACCAGCGCCGGCGCGGCCGTGTACTGGAGTTGCTTCTCCAGCCGGCCCATCGGGTCGTTGACGGTCGCGGTGACGGTGCCGCCGGTCGGCGGGATGACCGTCGTGCGGTCCCCGTTGTACACGGTCCTGGTCGACGATTTCACCACGCCGTCGCGTGCGCTCTCGGCCAGGATGACCCGGCCGAGCCCGTCGTAGGTGTTGTAGGTCTGGTTCAGGGCCTTCTTGACCAACGAGTCCGTGTACGACGGCGTGGTGTTCGGCCCGGTGGAGGCGTCCCACCAGCCGTTGTAGGTCGCCCGCACCCAACCCCGACTGTCGTAGAACGAGTCGGAGATCATCCGACCACCCGGGTTCGTGTCCGACTGGGTCTGCCGCACCCGGTAGAGGGCGTCGTAGATGGTGGTCGAGGTCCGGTACGAGTTGTTCTTGTTGAGGGTTTCGGTCGTCGTGGCGGTCACCCCGGTGTTCGACACCGCGTAGCTGTGCTTCACGTTCGCCAGCGCGCTCGTGGGCCGGGACGCCAGCCAGACCGCCGTCAACCGACCGAGCGCGTCGTACTGGGTGCTGGTGACCACCCCGTTGGCGTCGGTGCTGCTCGTGGGCAGATTGCGCAGCGTGGTGATGGTCGTGGAGGTGGCGTGACCCTCCGCGTTCTCCAACTTCATGCCGGTGGTCAGACCGGCCGTATTGTCGGTGTAGGTGGTGATGGTCTTGTTGCCGTTACCGTCCCAGCTTCCGGTCACCCGCCCGTACGCGTCGAACTCGGCCTTGTCGGTGGTCTGGTAGACGTACGCACCGGAGACCCAGTCGGACGCCTTGCGAACCATCGTGACGTTGCCCCGCGTCGGGGCGGCCTGCGGAAACGCCTCCGCGAACTGCGTGTCGTCGTAGTAGGTCCGAACGTGCGAGACGACCTGCGCCGGCCGGCTGACCGTGGTCGGGGCGGCCAGCGTGTTGGTGCTGCCCGGCACCGAGGCCGGCGAGCCGGCGCGGAAGCCGGCGCAGGCCACCGACACCGTCTCGATCTGGCTGGTCAGGCCGACCAGGTTGAGACCGGTGTTGGCCGCGGCGTACGTCGTGCTCGTACACCGGTCGTAGGTGGGATTCGCCGGCACAGTGTGGTCGTACGAGTGTTGCAACAGCCCGAAGGTCGGCGAGCTGATCGACGAGTCGTACGACATGTCGGACTGGCTGTACCGCCAGGTGGTGCTGGCGCCGGAGGTGACGGCCTGCCGCCGCCACGTCTGCACCGGCGCGGTGAACGTCGCGGTCAGGTCCGGGAGTCCGGTGCGGCTCCGGGTCGCGGTCGCGTCCGAAACCCAGTACGAGGTGACCGTCGAGCTGTCGACCGGGCCGCCGTCGCCCAGGTACGAGGTGGTCTCCAGAGCACGACCAGCGAGCTGGTCGACGTCCTCGTGGACCCCTCCCGCGCTGTCGGTGACGGTGGCGACCGCGGTGCTGTTGTTCTTGCTCATGCCCCGGTAGTAGGTGGTCTCGGCCAACGTGCGGGGGTCGTTCACGCCGTCACCGTTGCGTACACGGACCTTGCCGTACCCACGGAACTGGCCGTAGGTGCGGTACTTGGCCTTGACCACCTCGTTGTCGTCGTAGTGCCAGGCAGCGCCGTCGAGGTATTGGTAACTGGTGGAGGTGGCTGGCGCACCGCCGGTCGGGTCGGTCGAGGTGACCCGGGTGACGGCGTACTTGTTGAACCAGTCGCGGATCTGGTCCGGCAACCCCTCCGGGGTCCAGTAGACCGGGTAGCAGGACTTGGTGTTGGTGGCGGGACTGATCGTCACCGGCGTCGTGCAGGGTTCGGGCAGCTCGTAGCTGGGCGAGACGACCGAGCCGGTCTCGGTGGTGATCGTCGCGATGCGCTGCCGGTAGAACGAGGGGTAGCCGCTCCTGACCTCCACGCGGTTGGGGAGCTTAATGCCGGTGAACGACACCGAGGGCAGGGTGATGGCGCTGGTCGAGCCGCCGGAGGTGGTGTCACGCCCGGTACGGGTGATCGACGTCAGCCACAGCGTCGGCGCGGTGCCGTCACCTGTCGCCGGCATCGTGTGCGCGAGGGCGTAGGAATCGACCTTCTTGTACGGAGTGGTGCTGGTGTCGTACTGCTGGGTCTCGATCGAGGCCAACCGCACGGTGGAGAAGAAGGACGGGCTCCACGCCTTGCAGTCGGTGCCGGAGTTGCAGACGAGGTCGAACGGGACGTCCGGCCAGTTCGCCTTGTTCGCCTCGTTCAACGGCTTGCAAGTGCCCGACAGGCAACGGTCGTCGGTGTTGAACACCACCTGGTTGGGGACGATGCCGTACGCGCCGTTGTCACGGAAGCCGTAGTCGATCCGGGCCAGGTTGCTGTCCCGGATGTACATCACGTCCGTGGCGCCCTCGTTGCGCCCGTAGTAGTTGGTGGCCTGGTTGTAGTAGTAGGCCATCGCATTGCCGTGGACGTCCTTGACGTAGTCGAGGTTCCACCGGTACGCCATCGTGCAGACCGACGAGCTGAAGCCTGCCGAGTCGTAACAGGGGTCGCCGGAGTGCGCCGAGTAGACCGGGACGTAGTCGACCGACTTGGTCTCGGGCTTGTTGGTGGTCCACCCGGGCAGGCGGTTGCGACCGAACTCGTAGACCGTGCCGTCCCGTTCGGTCACCCGCCAGTAGTCGGTGTCCTCGGTACCGCTGCCGTTGCCCGAGTTCATTACCCGGGTGACCACGGCACCGGTGTCGTTCTGCACCTTCCAGGTGTCCTTGGCGGAGTCCCAGATGAGCGAACTCGACGATCCGTTCAACGCGATGGTGAGGATCGGGCCGGCGTAGCACCGGTCGTTCGTCTTGACCGGCGACGGGCTGCCACCCGGGTCGTCCGAGCAGGAGACGAAGGTCTGCTCGACGTACGACTTCGGGGTGGTCCAACCGTCGCCGACCCACGACGCCTGCGCGTTGGTGGCCACGGTCTGGCCGTCGACACTTGCGGAGTCGTAGGAGAGAGCCAGTTGCGGCACGAGCTTCGACCGGGTCGGCGGCACGGTCAACGGGTACGAGTAGGTGAAGGAGCCGGTACTGCCACCCGCGCTCCACGAGCCGGACGGCTTCAGGTCGGTCGCCGCGTATGTGCCGCCCTTGCCGCCCTCTTCGCCAACACCGGCGACGGCGGCGAGGACCATCGCCGGGGCGGCCGAGCGACTGTCGCCGCCGACAGTCGTCAGCGGCACCTCGGCCGACACCGACTTGGCCGCCTGATCGTTCGTGGAAGGCACCCGGATCGGCGTCCGGCAGGCGGCGAGCGAGGGCGTGGTGAGCGCACATGCCGGCAGTTGCACGAGCCGAAGACGGGACCCGTAGTTGCCGCCGTACGCCTCGGTGAACTCGGCATAGTCGACGCCGACATGCACGGAGCCGCTGGCGCGTTCACTGTCCGTCGGAGTCAGCGACAGCAATACGCCGTCCACGCCGGCGGCCTCGGTGGTCGCCCGGTCCGCGATCTGGACCCGCATCTGCCGGGGTCCGGCGTAACGACCACCCTTCGCGACCGGCGCCACCCATACCGGGGTGCCCGCGGCACGGGTGCTCCCCGGTGCCGCGGTGCGGGTCGCCGAAGCCGAGCCGACCAGCTCCACCGTGGCCGACGCGGCCTTCGGCCATGCCGTCCGCGACGGTCGATGGGTCGACTTCGCCTGGTCAGGTGGGGTAACGAAGTGCGTGGGCAACGGCTTGACGCCGGTCACGGATCGCCCGGGCGACATGGGCGGCAGCTTGGACAGGCCGCCGTCATCGGGCTTCGCGACCGCTGGCGTCCCGGTCAGCAGGCTGGCCATCAGCGACGTCGCCGCAGTAAGCGCCACCAGACGTCTGGGCCCTGTGACCAAACGTAATCCCCCGTGCCCGACCATTGCACCCTCACCTCTGCGAGATCCGGAAAAACACGCAGGGTGTTACGTCGCGCACCCCCGTGGCGCGATCAATGTTTCACGTCGGCTCCGCACCAATGGTCACAGGAAGATAACGAATGACCGAGGTCGGACCGGCAAATCCAACGCAGTGAGTTCCAAAGGGGCATCTCTGCGTGACACACGTCGTTCCGCGCAGGCGGCCAGGCTGGTTCACTGCTGCCGCCCACCCGGACGTACCCACGTCCGCCGGACGACGAACTCGACCGGGATCCTCTGGATGCACCCGGGAGCCTCCAATGGTTCCCTCGCTCCTCGGGTCTCGCTCGCCACCGACTGGTGAACAACAGCGGCGGGTCGGATGCCCCCGCCGCACCGTGGATCGAGCAGCTAGCCGGCGGTCGCGCGGACGTACGCCACGCACTCGTCGTGCAACGTCGACCAGTCCTCGCCGAACGCCTCGTCGGCGGCGGCCGCGAGCGTCGCACGGTCGTGCACCACGGCCTTGAAGAACGTCAACAGCCGCTCCGGCCCGAACCGGTCGACGAGGTGGCGGACGGCGAGGTAACCAACGCCGTAGCTGCCGCCGACCCGGTCGGCGGGCGCGTCGTCGGTCGGCGTGACGCCCTCCAACCGGCCGTCCCAACCGCCCTGGACCAGTTTGCGCACCTCAGCGAGCCCTTCGTACCGGTCGACCGGCCGACCGCCGGAACCCGAGAACTCGGCCAGCCCTTCGACGAGCCACCACGTCGTCTTGCCCGGGTATCCGCGCTCGGGCAGCGACGCGGCGTGGGTCAGCTCGTGCCGGAGCAGGTCATCGGCGCCGCTGCCGGGCAGCCCGTCGGCGTTGAGCACCACCTCGTGGTGGCCGCCACCGACCGTCACCGCGTAACCGCCGGTCCACTGTGGTCGCCCGCCGCCGTACCAGCGCTGCCACTCGGTGCGGCCGGCGTAGAAGATCCGGTAGCGGTCCGGGGGCGAGCCCGTCACGACGTACGTGTCGGCGACCTTCGCCGCCGCCTCGGCCTGGGTGAGCAGGGCGGGCAGCTTGCCGCGCAGCGCGGGTGTGGTGGCGACGATGGTCCGCGCGCCGACCGCCACGACCAGGTCGCTGATCTCCCACGGCCGGGTGCCGGTCTCGACGGACTTGGACTCCTCGACGGCGACCAGTCGGGGCGTGTCGCCGTTCTCCCGCCAGCGGGTGCCGATCAGCACCGGACTCGGTCGGCAGTCCGCCACGACGAAGCAGTACTGGAAGCGCACCAGTAGCCGCCACTCCCCCGGCCTGCCGACGACCGGCGTGGGCAGACCACTCGGCTCGGCCCGCCAGACGGTCACCTTGAGGGCGCGCAGGGCGGCGAATCGGCGGCGCAGGTCGGCGTGCGCGGCCGGATCGGCGATGGCGAGGAAGGCGGTGCGGTCGCCGCCGAGCAACGCCGTGGACTGCTGCCGGAGCTGCGCGGTCATCCGGTCGGACAACCCCCGTGCGACGGCGGTGGCCGGGTCGTCGGTGGCGGTGGCCCCGGCCCGGCTGAGCGTGGCCCGGCCGGCAGCCTCCCGGATGGCCCCAACCACCAGCACCGCCGGAAGACCGCAGCCCAGCAGCAGGACGACAACGACGAGTACGGTCCACAGCGGCCAGAGCCGCCGCGGTGCTGGCTGCTGCACCCCGTCAGTCACCCGCCGAAGGGTACGACCAATCGGCGAATCGGGCGAGGCCGACCCGGTCCGATCGGTCGGGTCAGGCCCCGCGAGCCGGCCACGAGCGGAACGCGGTGTCCAGCCCGGCGACCAACTGGTGGTACGACCGGTCGACCTCGCGGGGCAGACCGAAGCCGCCGGCGGCCTCCAGGGCGATGAAGCCGTGCAGGGCGCTGCGCAGGGCGCGGGTCGCGTCCACCGCGTCGTCGCCGGTGAGCCCGTAGCCGCGCAGCACCGCGAAGATGGCGCCCACCGCGCGTTCGCCGGCCTCGACGTGCTCCGGGTCGGACGGGTCGGGCACCCGCTGGGTTGTCGGGTAGCGCCCGGGGTGCCGGCGGGCGTACGCGCGGTAGGCGTCGGCCATCGCGCGCAGGGCGTCCCCCCCGGCCCGGCCGGCGGCGGCAGTGGTCAGCTCGGTCGCCAGCTCGGCGGTGGCGAGCGCGGCGAGCTTCTGGTTGAGCGCGTCGGCCCCACGGATGTGCTTGTAGAGGCTGGGCAGCGCGACGCCGAGTCGGCTGGCGAGCGCGGCGAGGGTGAGCTGTTCGTAGCCGACCTCGTCGGCGAGCCGGGCGGCCTCGCGCACCACGGCCTGCTGGTTGAGCCCGGCCCTAGGCACCGACACACACCCGGCTAGCTGTCATAGCCTGAAAGCTAACTCCGCTAGCCGGGCGCGTCAAGCGACGGTTACTTCTTGGAGATCAGGGCGCGGCCGAAGAAGACCAGGTTCGCCGGGCGCTCGGCGAGCCGACGCATCAGGTAGCCGTACCACTCGTCGCCGTACGGGACGTACGTGCGCACCGTGTAGCCCTCGCCGGCCAGCCGGGCCTGCTCCTCGGGACGGATGCCGTAGAGCATCTGGAACTCGAAGCGCTCCGGCCCCCGGTCGAACCAGCGCGCCCGGTCCTCGCCGATCGAGATCATCCGCGGGTCGTGCGTCGCCAGCATCGGGTACCCGTCGCCGGACATCAGGATGTTCATGCAGCGGACGTAGGACTTGTCCACCTCGCGGGCCGACTGGTAGGCCACCGACTCCGGCTCCTTGTAGGCGCCCTTGCACAGGCGCACCCGCGACCCGGCCGAGGACAGCTCCCGGCAGTCCGACTCGGTCCGCCGCAGGTACGCCTGGAGCACCGCCCCCGTCGACGGGAAGTCCTTGCGCAGCTTCGCCAGCACCTCCAACGTCGAGTCGGTGGTGGTGTGGTCCTCCATGTCCAGCGTGACCGTGGTGCCCGCCTTGTCGGCGGCCGCGCAGATCGCCCGCACGTTGTCGTACGCCAACTGTTCGTCGAACATCTGGCCCAGCGCGGAGAGCTTCACGCTCACCTCGGCGGCCGGCGTGAGCCCGGCCCCGGAGAGCATCGACAGCAGCTTCAGGTACTCGTCCCGGGTGGCCGTGGCCTGCTCGGGGGTGACGGTGTCCTCGCCCAGGTGGTCGAGGGTGACGGCCAGCCCGTCGTCGACGAGCCCGCGGGTCGCGCGCAACGCGTCGTCGGTGGCGGCGCCGGCGACGAACCGGCGGACGACGTCCCGGGTGTACGGGGCGGTCGCGACGAGCCGCTCGACCTGGGATGACCGGGAGGCGGCGAGGATGACGGAACGGAGCATGAGCCGAGCGTATCGCCCCTGCCAGGAGCCCCGCCCGGCGGCGGCTGCGCCTGCGGCGCTTGTGTAAGGAAGGGCCCCTTGTACAACAGATTCCGTTAACAAGGTGCCCTTCCTTGCCTGGGGCTGCGGCGCTGGCGTCGATCGGCTACAACGATGCCGTGAACCAAAGCCCCCACCGCCGGCTCCGGTCGGCCTCCGTGCAGCTCGGCGCGCTCACCGCTCTCGCGCTCGCCCTCTCCGGCTGCAACATGACCTCCGACGACGACGATGACGACTGCGCCCTCGGGCCGGTCGGTGGCGGTGGCACGGTCGCGCTGGGGATGCGGGTGTCCGCCCCCACCGCGGGGCGGACCGGCGGCGAGCCGACGACCGCCGCCCTGCCCGAGCGCGGCGGGTTCGGCACCCACCTCGCCTCCTGCGGCGGCTGACGTGCGGCGCGAGGCCGTGACGCCCCGGCCCGACTGGGACGCCACCATCCGGGCCCAGGGCCTGGTGTACGTCGACACCGAGCTGCCCGACGGCGGGATCATGTCGTACTGGGACGAGACCGCCGCGTACGCCTTCGACCTGGACGAGGTGCTGCGGCTGGAAGAGGCCACCGAGGAGCTGCACCGGATGTCGGTGGCCGCCGCGGAGTACGTGGTGGCCCAGCGCCGGTACGCCGAGTTCGGCATCCCGGAGTGGGCCGCGGAGGCGGTGGCCCGGTCCCTGCGCGAGGCGCCGCCCACCCTCTACGGGCGATTCGACCTGGCGTACGACGGCACCTGGCCGCCGAAGATGCTGGAGTACAACGCGGACACCCCGACGGCGCTCGTCGAGGCGAGCATCGTCCAGTGGTACTGGCTGGAGCAGACCCGCCCGGACCTGGACCAGTGGAACAGCCTGCACGAGCGGCTGGTCGGCGCCTGGGCCAAGATCGGCGCCGGGCTGCACGACCCCCGGGTGCACGTGCTCTGGTCGAACGAGGAGGAGTCGGGCGAGGACCACATGACCGCCGGCTACCTCGCCGAGACCGCCCGGCAGGCCGGCCTGGACGTCGCGCTGCAACCCATTCAGGAGATCGGCTGGGACGGCCGGCGCTTCGTCGACGCCGCCGACCGCCCGGTGACCACCTGCTTCAAGCTCTACCCGTGGGAGTGGATGCTCGCCGAGCCGTACGGGCCGCCGGCGCTGGCCCCGGGCACCCCGACCACCTGGATCGAGCCGGCCTGGAAGCTGCTGCTGTCCAACAAGGCGCTGCTCGCCATCCTCTGGGAGCTGTACCCGGGTCACGAGTTCCTGCTTCCGGCGTACCTCGACTCGCCGCGCGGCATGCCCGAGTACGTGGCCAAGCCCCTGCTCGGCCGCGAGGGCGGCTCGGTACGCATCGTCACCGCCGCCGAGGAGATCACCAACCCGGGGATCTACGGCGACGAGGGCTGGTGCTACCAGGAGTTTCGGGCGCTGCCGCAGTTCGACGGCAACCGGACGGTGTTGGGTAGCTGGATCGTCGACGGCGAGTCGGCCGGGTTGGGAGTCCGCGAGAGCGCGAGTCTGATCACCGACGGCTACGCGCGGTTCCTACCGCACTACATCGACGCGCCACGCGCCCCGTGAGTCGTCTACCGTTGGGGTGTGAACTTCGACGCGTACGCCCGGACCGGCGTTGACCTGGTCAACGCCCGCCTGGACGACCTCGACGACCTGCGGGCCCTGTTCCCCGACGACAACGCCTGGATGCGCGACGAGGTCGCCGACCGGGACGTCGCCATCTTCCGACGGGCTCAGAAGCGGTTGCGCGATGTCTTCGAGTACGGCACCTCGGGGCGCGACGCCCAGGCGGTGACCGAGCTGAACGCGCTGTTGGAGGCGTTCCCGGTCCAGCCGCGCATCTCCGGGCACGACTCCAGTGACTGGCACATGCACGTGACCAGCCGGGGTGCCTCGGTCAGCGCCGAATACCTGGCCGGCGCGGTCTGGGGGCTCTCGGTGTGGCTCTGCGAGTACGGCAGCGCCCGCTTCGGGGTCTGCGCCGACGAGCGGTGCGGCAACGTCTACCTGGACACGTCGTCCAACTGCTGCCGGCGGTTCTGCTCCGAGCGCTGCGCCACCCGCTCGCATGTGGCGGCGCACCGGGCCCGCAAGCGGGCCGCGGTCGGCGAGCAGGCGCCGGTCGCCCCGCAGCCGACCTCGACCGCTGAGTCGCTGACCCCGGTCAGTTGACCGGGGCCACCGGTCAGACGTCGACCGGTGACGGCGCGGTGAGGTGCTCGCGGGCGAACTCGAGCGAAGTCCGCAGGTCCGCCTCGCGCACCGCGCGGCTCTTCGCGCCCCGGGTCGCCACCTCGACGGCCACCGCGCCGGTGAAGCCCCGGCCGGCCAGCGAGGAGAGCAGCTCCCCGCAGGGCTGGGTGCCGCGTCCGGGCACCAGGTGCTCGTCACGGCCCTCGCCGGTGCCGTCGCCCAGGTGCACGTGGGCGAGCCCCGCGCCCATCCGGTCGGCCATCGCGAGGGGGTCACTGTGCGAGGCCGCGCAGTGGGAAAGATCCAGGGTGTACGACGGGTAGCCG
Source organism: Micromonospora sp. NPDC049662 (assembly GCF_040675055.1). Taxonomy (NCBI): domain Bacteria; kingdom Bacillati; phylum Actinomycetota; class Actinomycetes; order Micromonosporales; family Micromonosporaceae; genus Micromonospora; species Micromonospora sp. NPDC049662. Next base: position 206,503 of record NZ_JBFAOC010000003.1, on the reverse strand, counting down.
GTGTCGGTGGGATCCCATCCGGGGACGTACGGGACGAACTGCCGGCCCGCCATGCGCACCGGGTACATGTTCTCCACGGCGAAGCGGAGCCCGGAGAACCGCTCCTCGACTCTGGCCAGCCCCTCGGCGAACCCGCGCGCGTAGTCGCGCTGCCAGGTGAACGGCGGGTGCACCACCACCGTCGGCGCACCGAGCGTCTCGGCCAGCTCGGCGGCCTTGCGCAACCGCTGCCACGGGTCCGGGCTCCACACCCGCTGCGTCACCAGGAGACAGGGCGCGTGCACCGAGAGCACCGGAACGCCGTAGTGCGCCGACAGGCCGCGCAACGCGCCCGCGTCCTGGCTGACGACGTCGGTCCACACCATCACCTCGACGCCGTCGTAGCCGAGCGCCGCGGCCAGCTGAAACGCCGCAGCGGTCGGCTCGGGGAAGACCGACGAGCTGGACAGGAGCACGGGGACTCGGGACGTCACACCTGCCAGCCTAGCCCGGCTGTCACGGGGTCATCAGGACGAGCATCGGCAAACCCGTCGGCGGCCCAGGGGCGGTCACATCGGTTCGAGTTGATCGAGCCGACGGAGGATGACCCCCTCGCGCAGGGCCCACGGGCAGATGTCCATGGCATCCAGGTCGAGCCGGCGCATCACCGCCTCGGCGACCACCGCGCCCGCCAACAGTTGGTGGGCCCGGCCCGCGCCGACGCCCTCCAACTCCATCAACTGCGCGGGCGTCATGTGCCGGATGAAGCCGATGATCTGCCGCAGGCCGGCACGGGTCAGCCTGCGGTGCACCCAGAGGCCGGCGCCGGACGGTGCCGCGCCGGCCAGTCGCGCCAGGGTGCGGAACGTCTTCGAGGTGGCGGCCACCCGGTCCCAGCCCACCTCGGTCATCTGGTCGACCACCTTGTCCAGCCGGCTGTCGACGTACTCCCGTAGCTTGGCGACGGCCTCGGCGGACGACGGCGTGGTGCTGGCCGGGTCGACCCGCAGTTGCTCGCGGGTGAGACGCCCGGCGCCCAGCGGCAGCGAGACCGCCACGTCCGGGTCCTCGTCGATTCCGGCAGCGATCTCCAGGGAGCCGCCACCGATGTCGAGCACCAGCAGACGCCCCGCCGACCAGCCGAACCAGCGCCGTACCGCCAGGAACGTCATCCGTGCCTCGTCCGCGCCGGAGAGCACCTCCAGGCGTACGCCGGTCTCGTCACGGACCCGGGCGAGCACGTCGGCCGCGTTGGTGGCGTCGCGGACCGCGGAGGTGGCGAACGCGATCAGGTCGTCGGCCTCCAGCCCGGTCGCCGCCGCCCTGGCCATGCCGACCGCCTTGACCAGGCTGTCCGCACCCACCTCGGTCAACGCCCCGTCCGGACCGATCTGTTCGGCGAGACGCAGGACGACCTTCTCCGAGTGGGCCGGCCAGGGGTGCGCGCCGTGATGCGCGTCGACCACCAGCAGGTGCACCGTGTTGGATCCGACGTCGAGGACACCCAGTCGCATGGTGAAGACCCTAGGTGCAACACGTTCGTGCGGCTCGTCGGCCCGCGGACGGCACCACGCGTACGCTGGTCCGGGTGACGATGGAGCTCCGCGTGCTGGTGGACGACCCGGGGGACCCGCGCAGCCGTGAGGTGCCGCTGGACTTTCCCCGGGAGTGGATCGAGTTCGCCGACCCGGCGGACGAGACCCACCTGATCCGGGCCGACCTGACCTGGCTGCTCTCCCGCTGGACCTGCATCTTCGGCCAGGGCTGCCACGGCATCATCGCCGGCCGGGCCGCCGATGGCTGCTGCTCGCACGGGGCGTTCTTCACCGACCCGGACGACGAGAAGCGGGTCCGCCGCGCCGTCAAGCTGCTCACCCCGTCGACCTGGCAGCACTTCCAGCGCGGGTTCAAGAACTGGACCGACGAGGACACGATCGACGGCAAGAACCCCGCTCGCCGCACCGCCACCCAGGGCGCCGACGGGCCGTGCGTCTTCCTCAACGACGCCGACTTCGTCGGCGGGGGTGGTTGCGCGCTGCACGCCCAGGCGCTGCGCGACGGGGTGCACCCGCTCGAATACAAGCCGGACGTCTGCTGGCAGCTCCCCATCCGGCGTGACCAGGACTGGGTGAAGCGTCCGGACAACACCAAGGTGTTGGTCTCCACCCTGTCCGAGTTCGACCGGCGGGGCTGGGGCGCCGGTGGGCACGACCTCGACTGGTGGTGCACCTCGTCGACCGACGCGCACGTCGGGGCCGAGCCGATGTACCTGTCGTACGGCCCGGAGCTGACCGCGCTGATCGGCGCGGCGGCGTACGAGCGGCTGGCCGAACTGTGCGCGGCCCGGGTACGACAGGGCCTGGTCGCCCCCCACCCCGCCGACGATCTCTAGCCGATCTTGGTAGCACTGTTGCTACCATATTCGGATGGCAATGACCCTCCGGCTGGATGACGAACGCGAACGGCGACTCCGTCTCGTCGCGGACGAGGAGGACCGATCCATGCACGCCGTCGTGGTCACCGCCATCGACGACTACTTGGCGCGACGGAACGCCAAGGAGTTCGGCGACCTCGCCGACGAGATCATCGAACGACACGCCACCCTGCTCGCGCGCCTGGCCGAGTGATGGCAGAGGTTCGATACCCCACGCTCGCCGATGTGGCCGGCATCGCCCGCAAGCTCGGCGTGGGGATCAGGGACGCCGGCCTCGTGGAGTCGGCGGTGGCTCGGCCGAGAACGAGCGTCTTCGGCGAAGACGCCTACCCCGATCTCTGGACCAAAGCGGCAGCGCTGCTGCACTCACTGGCGAACAACCACCCGTTCGTGGACGGCAACAAACGGATTAGCTGGATCGTGACTGTCGCCTTCCTGTTGCAGAACCGCACCGTCAGCATCGACCAGCTCGACGAGACCGATCAGGACGTCGCGTACGACCTCGTCATCGGCGTGGCGGAGAGTCGCCTGACGGAAGTCTCCGAAATCGCCGCCGCCCTGCGCAAACTGTTCTGAGCACACGAAGTCAGTCGAGGGCGGCATCGACGAGTGTGCGGGCGGTCTGCTTCGCGGCCTCGGCGATCGCCGGATCGCCGTCCAGCACGCCGCCGGCGAGCCCACCGTCGAGCAGCAGGGTGAGCTGCCGGGCGAGCAGTTCCGGGTCGGCCGCCCCGGCCTTGCGGGCCAGCTCGGTCACCCAGGCCCGGACGACCGTCTTGTGCTCCACCGTCCGGGCGTGCACCGGACCGCCGGCGGGCGACTCGGCGGCCGTGTTGATGAAGGCGCAACCGTGGTAGCCGTCCCGACGACAGGCACTGACGAGGGCGTCGAACATCCCGACGAGCTGGTCGCGCGGCTCGTCGCCGGCCTCGCGGGCCGCCGCCCGCAGCGCGCCGAACCACGCCTGGTCGACCCGGTCCAGGTACGCCAGCACGAGGTCGTCCTTGCGCGGGAAGTGCTTGTAGAGCGTCGCCTTGGCCACGCCCGACTCGGCGATGACCGTGTCGACCCCGACGCCGCGTGGCCCGTGCGCGTAGAACAGCCGGAACGCGGTGTCCAGGATCCGGTCCCGGGCCGAGCCGGCCGGCGTGCGGTGCACGGGCATCGGCACTCCCTCATCGTTGCTGGTGACGGGCACGATTTTACAGACAGCTCGGTCTACAGACAGCTCCGTCTGCTGCCGCTCGGTCTGCTGCCGCTCGGTCTGCTGCCGCTCGTCGGTCCGCCGCCGGGGCTGACGGTGTCCTCGACTCCTGTCGAGCTGCCCCAGATATGGGGCTGAGCCGTCGAGGCCAAGCCGTCGAGGCCAAGCCGTCGAGGCTGAAACCTTTTCAGCCGCAGCGCGCTCGACCGCCGCCCCATATCCGGGGCAGCTCGACACGGCACAAGGGATAAGCGCCCTACCGCGCCGAACCCGCGCCGCCCCATTTTTCGGGCAGCTCGACACGGCACGAGGGATAACTGCCCCCTCCCCCGCCGCACCGCAGCCCAACCCCCCGCCGCCACATCTTCAGGGCAACTCGTCACGGGGCGAGGGATAGGCGCCGCGCCGCAGCCCGGACCCCGCAGCCCCATCCCCGGGGGCAACTCGACACGGGGGAAGGGACGGGCGCGATGCCAGCGTCCATGAGGGACAGCGGTAGACAGACCTGTCTGTTAGCCTACGGACAGTCGGCGCGAGGCCACCGCGCCCGAGTGGAGGATCGATCGACATGCGCATCGCAGTTCTCGGCACCGGCTCGGTGGGACAGACCATCGCGGCCCGCACGGCGGAGCTGGGCCACCAGGTCACCATCGGCACCCGGGACGTCGCGGCCACGCGGGCCGGCGCCTACGCCGCCTGGGCCGCCGAGCACCCCGAGGTCGGCCTGGAGACCATGGCCGTGGCGGCGGCCGACGCCGAACTGGTCGTCAACGCCACCAGTGGCACCGGATCCCTGCCGGCACTAACCGCGGCCGGCGCGGCGAACCTGGCCGGCAAGGTCCTGCTCGACATCGCCAACCCGCTCGACTTCAGCGCGGGTTTCCCGCCCGTTCTGACGGTCAACGACACCGACTCCCTGGCCGAACGGATCCAGCGGGAGTTCCCGCAGGCCAAGGTCGTCAAGTCGCTCAACACGCTCACCGCGGAGCTGATGGTGCGTCCGCGCCAGCTCGCCGACGGCGACCACAGCGTCTTCGTCTCCGGCGACGACGCGGAGGCGAAGCGCATCGTCACCGACCTGCTCGTCAGCTTCGGGCACACCGACGTCATCGACCTCGGTGACCTCTCCACGGCCCGGGGCACCGAGATGCTGATGCCACTCTGGCTGCGGCTCTACGGCCGGCTCGACACCGCCATCTTCAACGTCAAGGTCGTCCGCTGAGCGGACGCCGACAGCCCGAAGGGGGTCCACGCCGGGCGCGGACCCCCTTCGGATCGGCCGATCACGGCTCGAACTTGTAGCCCAGACCCCGCACGGTGACGATGAAACGCGGCGCCGACGGCTCTGGCTCGATCTTGGAGCGCAGCCGCTTCACGTGCACGTCCAGCGTCTTGGTGTCACCGACGTAGTCGGCGCCCCACACCCGGTCGATGAGCTGGCCCCGGGTCAACACCCGGCCCGCGTTGCGGAGCAGCAGTTCCAGCAACTCGAACTCCTTGAGCGGCAGCTGCACGGCACCGCCCTCGACCGTCACGACGTGCCGCTCGATGTCCATCCGCACCGGGCCGGCGGCCAGCGTCGGAGCGCCCGCCTCGGCGACCTCCGGGCTCTGCCGCCGCAGCACCGCCCGGATGCGGGCGACCAACTCCCGAGGGGAGTACGGCTTGGTGACGTAGTCGTCGGCGCCGATCTCCAGGCCGACCACCTTGTCGATCTCGCTGTCCCGCGCGGTGACCATGATGATCGGCACGGCCGAGCGCTGCCGGAGCTGCCGGCACACCTCGGTCCCCGACATCTCGGGCAACATCAGGTCGAGCAGCACGATGTCGGCGCCGGTTCGGTCGAACTCGGTGAGGGCGTCGGTGCCGGTCGCGGCGACCGAGACCTCGAAGCCCTCCTTACGGAGCATGTACGACAGGGCGTCGGAGAACGACTCCTCGTCCTCGACCACCAGAACGCGGCTCAACGGGGATTTCCTTTCCATTGCTGTCAGACCTGCCGAAGCTCGGCCGGACCGGCCTCGATCCCAACCGGCGGCAGTGTCGCCAGCAGGTCGTCAGGTGGGCTGGCGGGCAACCGTAGGGTGAACGTCGATCCACCCCCAAGAGTGCTCGACACCTCCACCCGACCGCCATGGTTGCTCGCGATGTGTTTCACGATGGCCAGGCCGAGCCCGGTGCCACCGGTGGCACGTGAGCGGGCCTGGTCGGCCCGGTAGAACCGCTCGAAGATCCGGTCCACGTCCGTCGGGGCGATGCCGATGCCCTGGTCGGCGACCGCGACCTCGACATGTTCGCCGTCACCGCGGAGGGTGACCCGCACCGTGGTGTCCTCGCCCGAGTAGTTGATGGCGTTCTCCACCAGGTTCGCCACCGCCGTGGCGAGCTGGCTGTCGCTGCCGTACGCGGTGAGACCGCGCTCGCCGTCGACAGTGACCTCGACCCCCCGGGCGGCAGCCGTGGTCCGGGTGCGGTCGACCACCTCGGCGATCACCCAGTCGAGCGCGACCGGCTCCGGCGGCGGCTGCGGCTCGGCGCCCTGGAGCCGGGTCAGCTCCAGCAGCTCCTGCACCAGCCGGCCCAGCCGGGTCGACTCGTGCTGGATCCGTTCGGCGAACCGGCGGGCGGCGACCAGGTCCTCGGAGAGGTCCGGCGCCGTGGCGTCGGCCGGCTCGGTGGCGTCCAGCAGCGCCTCGGCGAGCAGTTGCAGCGCCCCGATCGGGGTCTTCAGCTCGTGACTGACGTTCGCCACGAAGTCCCGCCGGACCCGGGTCAGCCGGTGTGACTCGGTCACGTCGACAGCCTCGACGGCGATGAAGCCGTTTCCGAGACCCATGGCCCGCAGGTGCACGCCCAGCGGGTTCTCCCCCGCGCTGTCGCGGCCTCGGGGCAGATCCAGCTCGATCTCGCGCCGCACGCCGGTGCGCCGCACCTGACCCGCGAGGGTACGGATCAACGGGTGCGCGGCGATCGAACCCGGTGTGCTGCCGGTCCGTAGGAGCCCCATGGCGCGGGCGGCCGGGTTGATCAGGACGGGGACGTCGTCGTCGTCCAGTACCACGACACCGGCGCGGAGCGAATCGATCGTCCGACGGCCGAGCCCGGCCTGCTGCGAGTCGGCTATCGCGGGCCTCCCTGTGCTCCAGCGGGAGCTCGCGCTACCCGTCGACGTGGAGCCGCCGCGCGCCGGCAGGAACCGGGGCAGCAGGACACCGACGACCACTCCGGCCGCCAACGCCACGGCCACCACGACCGCCACTGCCCACTCCACCCGGCGATCGTAGGGTCATTGTTAACCTGGCTACCACACAGAACGGGACGAATCACCCTCACTTCCGAAAGTGTTCACCCCCACGTCTGGCGTCGTTCACCCTGGTTCATCCGGGGTCCGTCAACGCCCCCTACCGTTGGCGTCGCACCTGCTCAACCCCTGCGCCGACACCCGTCGGCGGCGACCGACCACAGGACGTGATGATGCGCGACGAGTTCCGGGCCGACCTTCAGATCGTCAGCCAACTGCTGGTGGACATGGCGGAGGGCATCCGCGCCGCCATGCGCCAGGCCACCCGGGCCCTGCTCACGGCCGACCGGCAGGCCGCCGAGACGGTCATCGAGCGGGACGCCGAGATCGACGACCTCTACCGGCACGTCGAGGAGCGGGTGTGTGACCTGCTCGCCCGGCAGGCGCCGGTCGCCTCCGACCTCCGGGCAATGATCACCGCGCTGCACGTGGCGGCCGATCTGGAGCGGATGGGTGACCTCGCCGAGCACGTGGCGAAGACCGCGCTGCGCCGGCACCCCTCCCCGGCTGTTCCGGCCGAGCTGCGGACGGTCTTCACCGAGATGTCCGACATCGCCGACCGGATGGCCGCCAAGATCGGTTCCGTGCTGGCTAAGCCCGACGTCGACCTCGCCGCCGAGTTGGACCGCGACGACGACGCCATGGACGAGCTGCACAAGAGCCTGTTCGCGGTGCTGCTCGGCGACGACTGGCCGTACGGGGTGGAGACCGCGATCGACGCCACCCTGCTGGGCCGGTTCTACGAGCGCTTCGCCGACCACGCGGTGAACGCCGGCGAGCACGTGATCTACCTGATCACCGGCGAGAACACAACCACCGCCAGCTGAAGTGCAAGGAAGGGCCCCTTGTTATCGCTTTTTGCATAACAAGGGGCCCTTCCTTGCACTTAGCGGCCCTGGTTGGCGACCGCGGCGGCGGCTTCCTTCGCTGCCGTCGGGTCGAGGTAGGTGCCGCCCAGGGTGAGCGGGCGCAGCTGCGGGTCGAGGTCGTAGCGCAGCGGGATACCGGTCGGGATGTTGAGCTTGGCGATCGCCTCGTCGGAGATCTGGTCGAGGTGCTTCACCAGGGCGCGCAGCGAGTTGCCGTGCGCGGCCACCAGCACCGTACGGCCGGCCAGGATGTCGGGCACGATCGAGTCGTACCAGTACGGAAGCATCCGCTCGACGACGTCCTTGAGGCACTCGGTACGCGGCATCAGCTCGGTCGGCAGCAGCGCGTACCGCGGGTCACCCACCTGCGACCACTCGTCGTCGTCCGCGATGGGCGGCGGCGGGGTGTCGTACGACCGGCGCCAGAGCATGAACTGCTCCTCGCCGTACTCGTCAAGGGTCTGCTTCTTGTTCTTGCCCTGTAGGGCGCCGTAGTGGCGCTCGTTGAGCCGCCAGGACCGGCGCACGGCGATCCAGTTCCGGTCGGCGGCGTTGAGCGCCAGCTCGGCGGTGCGGATAGCCCGGCGCATAACGCTGGTGTGCACGACGTCCGGCAGCAGGCTGTGCTCGCGCAGCAGCTCGCCGCCCCGCCGTGCCTCGCCCTCGCCCTTCTCGGTCAGGTCGACGTCCACCCAGCCGGTGAAGAGGTTCTTGGCGTTCCAGTCACTCTCGCCGTGCCGCAACAGGACCAGCGTCCCGACGGTGGGCCCCTCGCTCGCAGTCATGCGGATCATCCTGCCTCAACCCGGTTGCGGACACGCGGGCACCCGTCGTGACGACCACCACGTGAAAAAGCGGGTGACCTGCGATTCCGGCCGGCACTAGGGTTGGTAAGGCACGGCAGTCAGATCGGTCATTACTTGTAAGCGGGGGCACCACGTGCGGACGATGCGGAGCTGGTTCACGGACACCACCGGGGGCCTACCCAGGACCTTCTGGTACCTGTGGTCCGGCACCCTGATCAACCGGCTCGGCTCGTTCGTCCTCGTGTTCCTCGCCATCTACCTGACCCAGGAACGTGGCTTCTCGCCGTCTCAGGCTGGCCTGGTGCTCGGTCTCTGGGGCGTCGGCGGCGCGGTCGGCACCACCGCCGGCGGGGCCCTCGCGGACCGGTGGGGCCGCCGGCCGACGCTGCTCACCGCGCATGTGGGCGCGGCGACCATGATGCTCGCCCTCGGGCTGGCCCGGGAACTCTGGGCGGTCGCGCTGGGCGCCCTGCTGCTCGGCATGTTCGCCGAGGCCGCCCGCCCGGCGTTCGGGGCCATGATGATCGACGTGGTACCGGCGAAGGACCGGCTGCGCGCCTTCTCGCTCAACTACTGGGCCATCAACCTCGGCTTCGCCTGCGCCGCCATCCTCGCCGGTCTCGCCGCGCAGGCCGACTACCTGCTGCTGTTCGTGGTCGACGCGGGCACGATGCTGATCACCGCGCTGATCATCTTCGTGCGGGTGCCGGAGACGAGCCACGGCGGATTTCCCGTCGCCGCGACCACCGCCCCGCGCGGCGCCCTGCGCACGATCCTCGCCGACCGGGTCTTTCTCGGCTTCGTGACGCTGAACCTGTTCGCCGCGCTGGTGTTCCTCCAGCACATCTCGATGCTGCCGATCGCCATGGGCGACTCCGGCCTGAGCCCGGCCACGTACGGCTCGGTGATCGCCCTCAACGGTCTCCTCATCGTCGTCGGCCAGCTTTTCGTGCCCCGGCTGATCCGGGGGCGCAACCGCTCGCAGGTGCTCGCCGTCGCCGCCGTGGTGATGGGCGTCGGGTTCGGGCTGACCGCGTTCGCGGGTAGCGCCTGGTTCTACGGGCTGACCGTGTTGATCTGGACGGTCGGCGAGATGCTGAACTCGCCGTCGAACTCCACGCTGATCGCCGAGCTCTCCCCGGCCGAACTGCGCGGTCGGTACCAGGGCGTGTTCGGCCTCTCCTGGCAGATCGCCGGTGCGAGCGCGCCGATCCTGGGCGGTCTGGTGCGTGAGCACGTCGGCAATGCGGCGCTGTGGCTCGGCTGCGCCGCGATCGGCGTGCTGACGGCGGTGGCCCACCTGGCGTCCGGCCCCGCCCGCGAGCGGCGGGCCACCGCGCTGCGGCACGCCGCCGAGGTCGCGGCGCCGGTGGGCACCCGTTCGCCGCAGCCCGCCGAGGCCGCGGCCTGAGTCCGGTACGACCACCGCGCGCAGGCCCGACTACCGTTCAGGAGAAACGGTTAAGAAACTGAACTGTCGGGAGGTCGCATGCACGCCCTGCGGCGCTGGTGGCAGGACACCGCAGGCGGGCTCCCCGGCGCATTCTGGTACCTCTGGGCAGGGCTGCTGATCAACCGGGCGGGCGCGTTCGCCATGCTCTTCCTGTCGCTCTACCTCACCGACGCCCGGGGCGCCAGCGCGGCGGTGGCCGGCGTCGTCGTCGGGGCGTACGGGGCCGGTGGGGCGGTCGGCGTGCTGTTCGGTGGGGTGCTGGCCGACCGGTGGGGGCGCCGATCGACACTGCTCGCCGCCCACCTGGTCACCGCCACCCTGATGGCGGCGCTGGCCTTCAGCCGTCCGCTGCCGCTGATCGCGGCGCTCGCCGCGCTGGTCGGCGTCGCCCACTCCATGCCCGGCCCGGCGCTCGTGGCGGCGATCGTCGACGTGGTGCCCGCCGACCGGCGCTCGCGCGCGTTCAACCTGGAGTTCTGGGCGTTGAACCTCGGGATGGCGGTCGCCTCGCTGCTCGCCGGGCTGGTGGCCGAGGCGAGCTTCACCGCGCTGTTCCTGGTCGACGCGGGCGCCACGCTGACCGCCGCCGCCGTCATCGGCTGGAAGGTTCCGGAGACCCTGCGGCGGGCCACTCCTGTCGCCCAGGCCAGCCACCCGACTCCCGCCCGGCCCCGCCGGCCGGGACTGCTCACCGTCCTCAGCGACCGGATCTTCCTGGTCTTCGTCGGGCTCACCTTCGTGCTGGCCGTCCTCACCCTGCAGACCTCGACGATCATGCCGCTGGCGATGCGCGCGGACGGCCTGGGACCGTCGGCGTACGGCCTGGTCGTGGCCCTCGGCGGCGCGCTGATCGTGCTGGGGCAACTGTTCGTGCCCCGCCTGATCGACCGACGCCGCAAGGCCGTCGTCCTGGCCGCCTCCACCGCCCTGCTGGCGGTCGGCTTCGGAGTGCTCGCGGTCGCCGACCACCTGGCCGTCTACCTGGGCGCGGCGGTGGTCTGGACGGTCGGCTCGATGCTCGCCGCCCCGCCCAACGCCCAGATCAACGCGGATCTCGCGCCGCCGGACCTACGCGCGCGGTATCAGTCGGTCTTCTATCTGACGTTCCCCGCCGCGGCCTTCGTCGCGCCCATGCTGGGCGGGGTGAGCCTGCAGTACCTCGGCGACCGGCACTGGCTGATCGTCGCCGGGTTGGGCGTCCTGGCCGCCGTCGGCCACCTGCTGGCCGGGCCGCCCCGCGAGCGGCACGTCGACGCGCTGCGCCGGGCCGCCGACCGGGAGCCGGCAGACCGGGTCCCGACAAGCTGACCGTACGACGGCAAAGCGCCCACCATGGCCCGAAGGTCATTGGTGGGCGCTCGCCGGTGTGGGGCCGGCGGCGGCGGGCAACACTCACCCCCGTAAGCATCGCCCGCTCGCGCCGCCGGTCCAAACAGGTGGGCACCGTCCCCCAACGGTTGGTCCACCCGTCCCCTCGCACCTCGCCTGGTGCGCGGATCTGATCGATCCGCCGCTCCCCCGAACGTTTCCAAGCGTGGTGCGGCGCAATAAAGCTAGTTCGGCCGGATTCTGAATTCAACCCGAATGGGATGTCTCGCCGGTCACAACTGACGAGTATCCCCAGCTCCGGCCTCGGTCTCTGGCAACAGCCGGGTACCCGTCGAGCATTCCCGCAAACACCTCATCCGTCCTCACGATCGGGTGACTCGGTGCGGAAGAAGTTGCTCTGCCGACCGTCGCGCATCTGCTCCTGGTAGATCAGATTGAGCCGGCGCAGATCGAAGGTGTGGAACCACTCATCCCAGGTGATCTCGCGAATCCGGCTGCTTTCCCGGTATCCGGGAATGTTGAAGGTCAGAACGCCCGCCCGGCCCTCCCGTTCGGTACCCGCGATGGTCGCCGGCTTCGCGCCTCGCGCTCGCGCCCAGCGCTGGATCACCTCGTGATTCGCGGTGATCAGACTCCGACCCGGTCGCTCCGGCCGGTCGGCGATCGACGCGATCACCTGCGAGCTGCGGACCGACCGTCCGCTGCCCCGCCCGGTCCGGATCCCACCGGCCGCCGTGCCCGTCGACCGGCTCGCCGTGGCCCGCTTCGCGGGAGCCGCGCTCTTCGCCGTGGCCCGCTTCGCGGGAGCGGCGCGCTTGGCGGCCGGTCGGGCCGGCGCCTTCTTCGCGGGCACCTTGCGCGCCGGCGCGGTACGGGCGGTCGCGGAGGTCCGACGCGCCGCCGTCGACTTCGCCGCCGTCGTCTTCTTCGCGGTGGCCGACTTACGGGCCGCCGTCGACGTCCGTGCGGTCGTCGTCTTCTTCGCCGCCGCCGTCTTCCGCGCCGGGGTGGCTCTCTTCGTGGCGGCCGTCTTCTTCGCGGCGGCTCGCTTCGCCGGGGCGCTCTTGTTCGCGGGCACGGCCTTCGCGCGACTCGGCGCAGCCCGCGCCGCCGACTTCTTCGTCGCGGCGGCCCGACCCGCCGACGCCCTGCTGCCGGACGCCCGGCCGGCCGGCCCGGTGCTGCGCCGACCTGCGCCACCGGCATCCGAACGCATCGAGCGCACCAACTGTTTCACCAGGTCGGGCTTGCGCATGGCGGAGATACCGGAAACCCCGCGCTTGCGCAGTTGCCCGCGGATGTCGTCCACCCGCATCTGCGAGATCGCCGACTCGGAGACCCCGGGCGTGCCCGGAGTCTGGTTGCCGGCCTGCCGTTTGGTCCGGGTCGCAGTCCCGCCGCGACCTGAGCTGTTCCGCTGAGCCATGGGACGCTCCGCTCCTCGACACTCCGTCCTCGGCGCGCGGGGGTCCCTGTGCCGCACCGCGCGCCGCGGCATACCCCGCCGGAGAGAACCCAACCGCGTCGATCTTGCACTTTCGGTGGCGGCACAAGGGGCATGGCAGCCCAAAACGACCACCGAAAGTGCAAGATCGCGGAAATCGGAGGGTGGGGTCAGGGCTGGGTGGGGTTGGCGGGCTCGAAGAGGTGGGCGAAGGCGGCCAGGTTCGCGGTCGACTCGCCGCGCTTGACGCGCCACTCGTACTCGCGCCGGATCGAACTGCCGAAGCCGATCTCCAGCATCGTGTCGAAGGACTCGTCGGAGTAGGTGAGCACCGAGCCGAGCAGCCGGTCGAGCTCGTCGGCGTCCACGCCGGCCGGGTTGACCCGGCCGGTCAGGTAGACGTCGCCGGCCGCGTCGATGGAGAAGGAGACGCCGTACATCCGGGCGTTGCGCTGCAACAGCCACGCCCACAGCTCCTCGCGGCGCTCATCGGGCTGGCGCATCACGAAGGCCTCGATCCGTAGCGCGTGCTCGCCGACGATCAGGTTGCAGACCGTCTTGAGCTTGTGGGTGCCCGGCAGGGTCACCGCGTACGCGCCGGGACCGGTCGACTCCCAGGCCAGGTCACGGTCGGCGCAGACCGACTCGATGAGGGTCGCGAGGTCGCTTTTCGGGCTCACCGGGCCCACTCTACGACCGACCCGGCGCACGCACCCGGGTGGCGAGCGCCCGTGGTCACCAGGAGCAGGAGAGCGCCGGGTCGCAGGCCAGGTCGGCGGCGAGCCGGGCCCGGCGGGCGGCGATCGCCTCGCCGTACACGTCGAGCAGCCCCGACACCGTACGGTCCCAGGAGAAGTGCTGTGCGTGCTGCGCCGCGCCCCGGGACAGCGTGGCCCGCAGGGCGCTGTCCGGCAGCAGGCGACTCAGCGCGCGAGCCCAGTCCACCGGGTCGTGCCCGTCGATCAGCACCCCGCTGACGTGGTCCCGCACGGCGGTCACCAGGCCGCCGACGGCAGCGGCCAGCACCGGCGTACCGCAGGCCTGGGCCTCCAGGGCGACGAGCCCGAAGGATTCGTTGTGCGACGGCACCGCGACCAGATCGGCGGCCCGGTACAGAGCCGGCAGGTCGTCGCCGGTGCGCGGCGGCAGGAACACGACCCGGTCGGTGACGCCGAGCGTGGCGGCCAGCTCGATCAGGGCGGTCGGCCGGTCCAGGCCGCTGCCGCTGGGCCCGCCGCAGATCACCACGGTCACCTCGTCGGCCAGGGCGGGGTCACGCTCGCGCAACGCGGCGACGGCGCGGATCAGCACGTCCGGCGCTTTGAGTGGTTGGATCCGACCGACGAAGGCCACCACGTACCCGTCGACCGGCAGCCCCAGCCGGAGGCGGGCGGCACGGGCGGCCAGGTGGCGGTCGCCCGGTGCGGGGCGGAACCGGGCCAGGTCGACGCCCGGCTGCACGACCGTGACGTGGGCGGGGTCGGCGTCGTACCGCTCGACCAGGTCGCGGGCCTCCACGCGGGTGTTGGCGACCAGTTGGTCCGCCTCGGCGACCACCTGCTCCTCGCCGATCACCCGGGCCTTCGGTTCGGGCCGGTCGTCGGCCGCGAGCTGGGCGTTCTTGACCTTCGCGAGGGTGTGCGCGGTGTGCACGAGCGGCACGCCCCAGCGTTCCTTGGCCAGCCAGCCGACCTGGCCGGAGAGCCAGTAGTGGGAGTGGATGAGGTCGTAGTGTCCGGGCGGGCGGGACGCCTCGGCACGCAGCACCCCGGCCGTGAAGGCGCAGAGCTGGCCGGGCAGCTCCTCCTTGGTCAGCCCTTCGAGCGGGCCGGACATGATGTGCCGCACCTGCACGCCGGGGGCCATCTCGACCACCGGCGGAAGGTCGCCCGAGGTGGCCCGGGTGAAGATCTCCACCTCGACGTCGGCCTCGGCGAGCCGCCGGGCGACTTCCAGGATGTACACGTTCATCCCCCCGGCATCGCCCGTTCCGGGCTGGTGCAGGGGGGATGTGTGGACGGAGAGGGTGGCGATGCGCCGGGGTCGCGGCCACGGTCGCGCACCTCGCTGACGACCGACACCGGTGTGCAGTTCCGCCACGTCCGCTCCTTCTGTCACGGTTAATGCCGTCACGCACGACCGGCGCTTCTCGGTCAACCTGTACGCCGGATGTCATCTTCCCCATCGGGCAACGGAAATGCGTCGGCGCGGCCGCCCGGCGTGACGGACCTCATCACGAACGGCCGCCGACACAGCCCGACGCCCGGTCGGGATCGGCGGTGCGGCGCGGGTGACAATGACCCGATGACCTCTGTCGCCATCGTCACCGGAGCGTCCAGCGGGATCGGCGCGGCCACCGCCCGCCGGCTCGCCGCCGAGGGCTTCCACGTACTCGCCGCCGCCCGCCGCGCCGACCGTCTCACCGATCTCGTCGCCGAGATCACCGCCGCTGGCGGGCAGGCAACCGCGGTGACCTGCGACGTCACCTCGGACGAGTCGGTGGCCGGGCTCGCCGAGGCCGCCGTCCAGGCGTCCGGGCCGGTCACCCTGCTGGTCAACAACGCCGGCGGCGCACGCGGCCTGGACCCGGTGGAGTCCGGCTCGCTCGACGACTGGCAGTGGATGTACGACGTGAACGTGCTCGGCACGCTGCGGGTGACCCAGGCGCTGCTGCCGGCGCTGGAGGCGTCCGGCTCGGGGACCATCGTGGTGGTCTCCTCCACGGCCGGGCTGACCGTGTACGAGGGTGGCGGCGGCTACACGGCGGCGAAGCACGCGCAGACGGCCATCGCCGGCACGCTCCGGCTGGAGCTGTGCGGCCGGCCGCTGCGGGTCATCGAGATCGACCCGGGGATGGTGCAGACCGAGGAGTTCGGGCTGGTCCGCTTCGGCGGGGACGCCGAGCGGGCCGCCGCCGTCTACGCCGGGGTCCCCGGGCCGCTGGTCGCCGAGGACGTGGCCGACTGCATCGCCTGGTGCGCCACCCGCCCCGAGCACGTGAACGTCGACCGGCTGGTGGTCCGGCCTCGTGCGCAGGCCGCACAGCACAAGGTGCACCGGGTCTCCTGACCCCGGGACCGGACGCATGAGCGGGGCTCCACGACGCCGGCCCCTCGGGGTGGTCACCCGGGGCACCACCAACCCGAACCGGCTCCGCCGGGTGGACAACTGGATCGTGGCGACCTGCGCCGACCGGCTGCGGGACGCGGCCGATCCGCTGGTGGTGGACCTGGGCTACGGCGCGACGCCGGTCACCGCCGTGGAGCTGCGGGCGCGGCTGGCGGCGGGGGTCCGTCGGGACGTACGCCTGGTCGGGCTGGAGATCGACCAGGCGCGGGTGGCCGCCGCGACGCCGGCCGCCGACCCGCCGGGCCTGACCTTCGCCCGGGGTGGCTTCGAGCTGGCCGGGCTCCGGCCGGTGCTGGTCCGCGCGTTCAACGTCCTGCGACAGTACGACGAGAGTGACGTGCAGGACGCCTGGCGCACGATGACCGCCGCGCTCGCCCCGGGTGGGGTGCTCGTGGAGGGCACCTGTGACGAGCTGGGCCGGCTGGCGAGCTGGCTGCTCCTCGACGCGGACGGCCCTCGGACGTTGACCCTGGCCGCGAAGCTCACCACGCTGGGCAGCCCCGCCGAGCTGGCCGAGCGGCTACCCAAGGCGCTGATCCACCGCAACGTTCCGGGCGAGGCCATCCACGATCTGATCCGGGCGCTGGAGGACGCCTGGCGGAGTGCGGCTCCCTATGCCACGTTCGGCCCCCGCCAACGCTGGGTGCGCGCGGTGTCCCAGCTCAAGGCTGAGGGCTGGCCCGTGCTGTCCACTCCGCAACGCTGGCGTCAGGGCGAGCTGACCCTCCCCTGGCCCCCGGAGGGTTAGAGAGTGCAGTTGATCAGGACTGGTTCGGGGTGCAGGGTCACGCCGAAGCGGGCGTGGACCTCGTCGCGGATGGTGTTGGCCAGCATCAGCAGGTCGCCGGTGCTGGCGGTGCCGCTGCGGTTGGTCAGGGCGAGGGTGTGCTTGCTGGAGATGGCGACGCCGCCGGGACCGGGGTGGCCCTTGGTGAAGCCCGCCTTGTCGATCAGCCAGGCCGCGCTCACCTTGACCAGCCCGTCCGCCCCGGGCCAGGAGGGCGGGTCGCCCACCTCGGCGGAGCGTTCCAGGAGTTGTTCGTACGTCGCCCGGTCCAGGACCGGGTTGGTGAAGAAGGAGCCGACCGAGCGGGTGTCGGGATCGGTGGCGTCGAGCACCATGCCCTTGCCGGCGCGTAGTCGCAGCACCGCCGCCCGAGCCTCGGCCAGCGGCACCTGGTCGCCGACCTCGACGCCGAGCGCCCGGGCCAGTTCGGCGTAGCGCACCGGACCGGACAGCGGCGAGCGGGCGAGCCGGAAGTCGACCGAGAGCACGATCCAGCGGTCCTGGTACTTGAAGATGCTGCCCCGGTAGGCAAAACCGCACTCGGCGGCGGGAACGAGCTGGCGGGTGCCGTCGAGGCGGTCGTACACCTCGACGGCGGTAATCGTCTCGGCGACCTCCTGGCCGTACGCGCCGACGTTCTGGATCGGGGTCGCGCCGGTCGAGCCGGGAATGCCGGAGAGGCACTCCAGGCCGGCCCAGCCGTTACGGACAGTGGCGGCCACCAGGTCGTCCCACGGCTCGCCGGTCTCGACACGGACGGTGACGGACTCGGCGTCCTCGGCGAGTACCCGCAGGCCGCCCGAGCGCACCAGCACGACCGTCCCGGGGAAGCCATCGTCGCCGATCACCACGTTGCTGCCGCCGGCCAGGACGAGGATCGGCTCGTCCGTGGCCTGGACCGCCCGGATGATCTCGTCGGCACTGGTCGCGGCCACGATCCGCCCGGCGGGCCCGCCCATCCGTAGCGTGGTGTAGCCGGCCAGTGGACCCGGAATGGCACGATCGGCTTCGGTTGTCGGCTGGGCGTAGGCGTCTGACACGTCTTTCACCTTAGGCTGATGGGCAGCCGTGGCACCTACTGGTGGCCCGGCACCCCCGGGAGGATGGCGATGAGCAGAGTGCAGGGCAGCAAGGATTTCTGGATTGGGGCACTCCGGGCCGAGGGTCCGGCGTTCGCCGCGGCGGTTGCCGAGGCACCGCCGGAGACACCCGTGCTGTCCTGTCCCGGCTGGACGGTCAATGATCTCACTCTGCACCTTGCGGGCCTCTACCACTGGGTTTATTCGTTCGCCGGGTCGGGCAGCACCGAGGCGCCGCCCCGCCGGGACGCGTCCGAAGTGCCGTCCGGCGTGAGCGCCCTCCAGCTCTGGCAGCACGGGTACGACCAGTTGATGACCCTGTTCGACGGGCTCGACCCGGAGGCGCCGGCCTGGAACTGGGCCCCGCAGCCGAAGAAGGCCGGTTTCTGGCCCCGCCGGATGGCGCACGAGACGGCGGTGCACCGCTGGGACGCCCAGCTCGCCATCGCGGCCGGTGAGCCGGTCGAGGCGAAGCTGGCCGCCGACGGGGTGAGCGAGGTGCTGGACACCTGGTTGCCGGCCGGCCGGCGGCAGGTGAAGGGCGACTGGCGCGGGGTGGTCCAGCTCGCGGCGACCGACGCGGATCAGGAGTGGTATCTGCGGCTGCGCGGTGAGGGGGTGGCGCTGCTCGACACGGCGACCATCTTCGACCACGACGACCACCACGCCCGCGCGCAGGTCAGCGGCACCGCGAGCGACCTGCTGCTGGCGCTCTGGGGCCGGGTCAGCTTCGAGACGCTCGACGTGACGGGCGACCGCGCGCTGCTGGAGGGTCTGCGTACCGGCTGATCCCAGCGACAGCCGCGCGTGACGAGGGCGTCACCCCTGGTGGGGTGACGCCCTCGTTCGCCTGCCGCCCGAATTCGTGAGAGCGCTCTCTTGACAGGGTGCGAGCGACCCACCACCCTGACGTGAGAGCGCTCTCTTGGTCTTCTACCACCACCTCATCACCCTGAGAGAGGTCCATACGATGGCTGTCCTTCCGCGCCGCCGCCTCGCCGCGGTGGCCCTCGCCGCAACAGCCGCCCTGCTCGTCACCGCCGGCTGCGGCGGCGGTGACGACGCCGAGGCGGACGGGCCGATCACGCTGACCGTCGACGTCTTCGGCCAGTTCGGCTACGACCAGCTCTACCAGGAGTACATGGCCGCGCACTCCGACGTGAAGATCGTCGAGCGGGGCACCGGCAGCAACCTCGACGAGTACTCACCGAAGCTGACCCAGTGGCTCGCCGCCGGCCGGGGGGCCGGCGACATCGTGGCCATCGAGGAGGGTCTGCTCGTCGAGTACAAGGCGAATCCGAACAACTTCGTCAACCTGCTGGACCACGGCGCCGCCGACCTCAAGGGCAACTTCCTGGAGTGGAAGTGGAACGCCGGCCTGACCGCCGACGGCAAGCAGCTCATCGGCCTCGGCACCGACGTCGGCGGCATCGCCATGTGCTACCGCAAGGACCTCTTCGAAAAGGCCGGCCTGCCCACCGAGCGGGACGAGGTGTCGAAGCTCTGGCCCACCTGGCAGGACTACATCGCCACCGGGGAGAAGTTCGTCGCCGCCAAGACCGGGGCGTCCTTCCTCGACGCGGCCACCAACACCTTCAACACGATCCTGTTGCAGACCGCCGGCAACAGCACCGGCTACAGCTACTACGACACCAGCGGCAACGTCGTGGTCGACAGCAACCCGGCCGTACGACAGGCCTGGGACACCACGATGGACATCATCGACTCAGGCCTCTCCGGTAAGTACGGCTCGTGGTCCGAGGAGTGGGTGTCCGCCTTCAAGCAGACGAAGTTCGCCACCATCGCCTGCCCCGCGTGGATGACCGGGGTCATCGAGGGCAACGCCGGCCCGGCCGCCAAGGGCAAGTGGGACATCGCCCGGGTGCCCGGCAACGGCGGCAACTGGGGTGGGTCGCACCTCGCCGTACCGAAGCAGAGCAAGCACCAGGCCGAGGCCATCGAGCTGGCCAAGTTCCTGACCAGCGCCAAGGGCCAGATCGGCGCGTTCAAGGCCAAGGGGCCGCTGCCGTCGTCGCCGCAGGCGCTCGACGACCCGGCGATCGCCCAGTCGACGAACGCGTACTTCTCCGGTGCGCCCGTCGGGTCCATCTTCGGCACCGGCGCGAAGAGCCTGAAGCCGGTCTACATGGGCCCCAAGAACCAGGCCGTGCGTACCGAGGTGGAGAACGCCGTACGCACCGTGGAGCTGGGCCAGCGCAGCCCCGCGCAGGGCTGGACGGACGCGGTGACCAACGCCAAGAAGGCCGCCGCCAAGTAGCCCGAGCCAGCGTGCGGGCGGGCGCCGGACCCCGGTTCCCGCCCGCACGACGGAAAGGAGTCACCGGGCATGACCGTTCAGCTCGACGCCCGCCCACCGGTCGCACCGTCGGCCGGACCCCACCGCCGATTGTCGGGTCGGCTCAGCCACCTCGACACCCGCTACTCGCCGTACCTCTACATCGCCCCGTTCTTCCTGCTCTTCGCGGTGTTCGGGGTCTACCCGCTGGCGTACACCTTCTGGGTCTCGCTGCACGACTGGGACCTGCTCGGCACCGACCATCCGTTCGTGGGCGCGGAGAACTACACCCGGCTGCTCGCCGACGTGGACTTCTGGCACGCGCTGGTCAACACGCTCGGCATCTTCGTCATCTCGACCGTGCCGCAGTTGCTCGCCGCGCTCTGGTTGGCCAACCTGCTGAACCGGGGCCTGCGGGGGCGTACGGGCTGGCGGATGGCGGTGCTCGTCCCCAACGTGACCTCCACGGCCGCCGTGGCGATCGTCTTCGGGGTGCTCTTCGGCCGCGAGTTCGGCATGGTCAACTGGCTGCTCGACCTCATCGGGCTGGACGCGATCGAGTGGAAGTCCAACCGGATCGCCTCCTGGGTCGCGATCTCCGCGATGGTCGACTGGCGGTGGACCGGCTACAACGCGTTGATCCTCCTGGCCGCGATGCAGGCCATCCCCCGGGACCTCTACGAGGCGGCGGCGATCGACGGCGCGAGCCGGGCCCGACAGTTCTGGTCGGTCACCGTACCGCTGCTCAAACCGACGATCATCTTCTGCACCATCATCGCCACCATCGGCGGCCTTCAGCTCTTCACCGAGCCCCGGATGTTCCACTCCGGCACCAACCCGATCCGCGGCGGACCGCTGCGCGAGTCGCAGACCCTGACCATGTACATGTTCGAGAACGCCTTCGCGCCGCACTACAACTTCGGCTACGGCTCGGCGGTGGCGTGGCTGCTCTTCGCGCTCATCGCACTCGTCGCGGCCGTCAACGTGCTGGTCCTGCGCCGCCTCGGCGGGAAGGAAACCCGATGAGTCGGCTCTGGCGGGCCAGCCCGCTCACCTACTTCGCCCTGGTCGGCGCCGCCGTCCTGTCGATCTTCCCGATCTGGTGGATGTTCGTCGTGGCCAGTCGTACCAGCGACGCGATGGGCCAACTGCCGCCGCCGATCACGCCGGGCAACAACCTGGGCGCGAACATCGCCCGGCTGTTCGACAACACCGACGCGTACTTCCTGACCGGCCTGATCAACTCGGTGATCGTGGCGACCACGGTCACCGTCTCGGTGGTCTTCTTCTCCAGCCTGGCCGGGTTCGCCTTCGCGAAGCTGCGCTTCCGGGGCCGCAACGCGCTGCTGTTGGTCATCATCGCGACCATGATGGTGCCGACCCAGCTCGGGGTGATCCCGCTCTACCTGCTCATGACGAAGTTGCAGTGGAACGACCGGCTGCCCGCGGTGATCGTCCCGGTGCTGGTCACCGGGTTCGGGGTGTTCATGATGCGGCAGTACGCCGGCCAGGCCATCAGCGACGAGCTGATCGAGGCCGCCCGGATGGACGGCTGCGGCACCGCGCGGATCTGGTGGCACGTGGTGCTGCCGGCGCTGCGCCCGGCCGCCGCCGTGCTCGGTCTGCTCACGTTCATGACCACCTGGAACGACTTCCTGTGGCCGTACGCTGTGTTGAACGACCCGGCCAATCCGACCGTTCAGCTCTCCCTGCGGGCGCTGTCCGACGGGTACTACCAGGACATGTCGCAGGTCTTCACCGGCACGGCCATCGCGACGCTGCCCCTGTTGCTGGTCTTCGTGCTGTTCGGTCGCCAGATCATCGGCGGGATCATGGAAGGTGCGGTCAAGGCGTGAACGAGATCCGATTTCCCGAACACTTCCTCTGGGGAGCGGCCACCGCCGCGTACCAGATCGAGGGCGCGGCCCGCGACGACGGTCGCGGTCCGTCCATCTGGGACACCTTCTGTCGTACGCCCGGAAAGGTCTACCAGGGCCACACCGGCGACGTCGCCTGCGACCACTACCACCGGTACGCCGACGACGTGGCGCTGATGGCCGAGCTGGGCCTGGCGGCGTATCGGTTCTCGATCGCCTGGCCCCGGGTCCAGCCGGACGGCAGCGGTCCGGTCAACCCGCGCGGGCTCGACTTCTACGACCGCCTCACCGACACCCTGCTCGCCCGGGGCATCGACCCGATCGTCACCCTCTACCACTGGGACCTGCCGCAGAGCCTCGAGGACCGGGGCGGCTGGACCAACCGGGAGACCGCCGAACACTTCGCCACGTACGCCACCGCCGTCCACGCCCGCCTCGGCGACCGGATCGACACCTGGACCACCCTCAACGAGCCGTGGTGCTCGGCCTACCTCGGGTACGGCAACGGGGTGCACGCCCCGGGTGCACAGGACGGGGCGGCCGCCTTCACCGCCGTACACCATCTGCTGTTGGCACACGGCCTGGCCGCGCGGGCGCTGCGCGCGGCCGGCGCGCGCAGCGTCGGCATCACCATCAACCCGGCAGATGTACGACCGGCCGACCCGCAGAGCGCGGCCGACGCCGCCGCCGTCCGCCTGGTCGACGGCCTGCACAACCGGATCTTCCTGGACCCGCTGCTGACCGGCGGCTACCCCGACGACGTACGCGAGCACGTGGCGCGCATCGTCGAGCCGACGTTCATCCACGACGGCGACGAGAAGGTGATCGCCGCCCCGATCGACCTGCTCGGGCTCAACTACTACGCGCCCACCTACGTGGCGGGGCGGCCCGACGGCGACGGCAACGGCGCGTACCCGGGCACCGAGGGCGCCGTGCACTTCCTCCCGCCGAGCGGACCCCTCACCGACATGGGCTGGATGATCGAGCCGGCCGGGTTGACGCGGCTGCTGGAACGGATCGCCGCCGACTATCCCGGCGTGCCACTGCTGATCACCGAGAACGGCGCGGCGTTCCCCGACAAGGCGGGCACCGAGTCGCCCGAAGGGCTGGGGCAGGTGATCGACAACGACCGGATCGCCTACCTCGACGGGCACCTGCGGGCCGCCCACGAGGCGATCTCCCGGGGCGTTGATCTGCGCGGGTATCTCGTATGGTCATTGTTGGACAACTTCGAGTGGGCGGAGGGTTACCGCAAGCGGTTCGGGATCGTGCACGTCGACTACCTGACCCAGCGGCGCACACCGAAGGCCAGCGCCCGGTGGTACCAGGAGGTGATCTCCCGGAACGGGCTGTGACGAGCGGGGGACAGTCACGATGACGACGGCGCACCGGCCGACGTTGGAGGCGGTGGCGGCACGGGCCGGGGTGTCCAGGGCCACCGTGTCCCGGGTGGTCAACGGCTCCACCACCGTCGCCGAGCCGATCCGGGAGGCCGTCAAGCGGGCGGTCGCCGAGTTGGGGTACGTGCCCAACCTCGCCGCCCGCAGCCTCGTCACCCAGCGCACCGACTCGATCGCCCTGGTCATGCCGGAGGCGGCCACCCGGGTCTTCTCCGACGACCAGGTCTTCCCCGGCATCATCCGGGGCGTCAGTCAGGAGTTGGAGGCCGCCGACAAGCAGTTGGTGCTGATGCTGGCCGGCTCACCGGCCGGGCACCAGCGGGTCGAGCGGTACACGACCGGCCGCCACGTCGACGGGGTGCTCTTCGCCTCGCTGCACGGCGCCGACCCGCTGCCCGGCACGCTGGCCCGCCTCGGCATCCCGGTGGTGGTCAGCGGCCGGCCGCTCGGCGACGTACCCGTGCCGTACGTGGACGTCGACCACGTCGGCGGCGTCACCGCCGCCGTCCGACACATGATCGACAGCGGTCGGCGGCGGATCGCCACCATCGCCGGCCCGCAGGACATGGTCGCCGGCATCGAGCGGCTGAACGGCTACCGGGACGCGGTCGCCGCCGCCGGGCTACCCGAGATGGTCGCCGTCGGCGACTTCACCCGGGAGTCCGGCGCGGCGGCGATGCACCAGCTCCTCAACGACCACCCCGACCTGGACGGGGTGTTCGCCGCCTCCGACCTGATGGCGCACGCCGCCCTGCGAACGCTGCGTGCGGCCGGTCGGCGGGTGCCCGAGGACGTGGCGGTGGTCGGCTTCGACGACATCGAGACCGCCGCGTACACCGAGCCGCCGCTGACCACCGTCCGCCAGCCGATCGTCGAACTCGGCCGACGCATGACCCGCCAACTGCTGAGGCTGGCGGCCGGCGAGGCGATCGAACCGGCGATCATGCTCGACACCGAGCTGATCATCCGCGCCTCGGCCTGACCGCTCCCGCGCTCCTAGATCCGCGCAACTTCCGGGAAATAGTGGCCTCACGACGCCGGGATGCCACTATTTCCCGGAAGTAGTGACCAGGCATCGAGGTGCAGGGGGCGGTTAATCCGTCGCTACGGCGGGCGATCGTCGTTAGCCTCGCCGGCATGCCGGATCCTGTCGCGCTGCTGCACGTGCCCGCCCTCTCCGACGTCGCCGAGTACGCCTACGCGGCGACCGTCGAACCGCCCGCTCGGCTGGTGTTCACGGCCGGCGCGTGCCCGCTCGACGCCGAGGGCCGTACCGTCGCGCCGGGCGACCATGCCGCACAGGCCCGGCAGGTGATGACGAACCTGGAGACCGCGCTCGGCGCGGCCGGCGCGCGACTCACCGACGTCGTCAAGACCACCGTGTACGTGGCATCGTCGCGGCAGGCCGACCTGGTGACCGTCTGGGAGGTGGTCCGGGACTTCTTCGGCGACCACGATCCGCCCAGCACCCTGCTCGGTGTGGCCGTGCTCGGCTACACCGACCAGCTCGTCGAGGTCGAGGCCGTCGCCGCCGTACGGACGGGGGCCTGACATGCGCATCCGCGAAGCCCGGCCGGACGACGCCGCAGCCGTGGTGGCGCTGCGGACGATCGTCCACCCGTACCTGGTACGCGGGGTCGAGTCGACCCGCAAGATGCTGGCCGAACCGCCGCCGCACGAGGGTTGGATCGCGTTCGTGGCCGAGGTCGACGGCCAGGTGGTCGGCTGGACGTCCGCCGAGCCCAACACCTCGACCTCGGTGCAGGGCTTCGGCAACGTCAACACGCTGCACGTACACCCGGATCATCGACGGCGCGGCATCGGGACGGCGCTATTGACCGCCGCGACCGATCACCTCCGCCCTCTCGGGATTCGCCGCGTACGCGCCACGGCCGCGACGGACTCGCTGCCGTTCGCCCGCCACCACGGGTTCGAACCGAGCCGCGAGGTGCGCTACTCGGCGCTGGATTTGACCCCGCCGCCCGCGCTGCCCGAGCCGCCGCCGGGCGTACGGCTGCGGCCGATCGCCGAGATGGACCCGCACCTGCTCTACGAAGCCGACGTCGCCTCGGCCGTCGACGAACCCGGTGACGTGCCCGTCGACACGGTCACCTTCGAGAGTTGGCGGTACGACGTCTGGGACGAACTTGGCCTGGACAAGACGGCCAGCACCGCAGCCGAAGTCGACGGCGAGGTGGCCGCGTTCAGCCTGGTCAAGCGCGACGGCGAGCGGATGTGGTCGGATTACACCTGCTCAGTCCCGGCGTACCGGGGTCGGGGACTGGCCCGGCTGGCCAAGACGGCGGCGCTGCACCGGGCCGCCGCTGCCGGCGTACGGATCGCGTACACCTCGAACGACGAGTCGAACGCGCCGATGCTGGCGATCAACGCCCGGCTGGGCTACCGCCCGGTGGCGTCGCAGTGGACCTGCCTGGCCGACCTCACCTGATCAGTCACCCAATGCCTCCGCGACGCTCGGAGCGAAGGCGCAGGGCGGCGGCGATGTAAGTTTCCTGCTCGGTGACCCCGGCAGTGAGATCACCGTGGCACGAGAAGGCATCGAGGCGACTCCGCTCACGCTTGCGACCCGCATAGCCATGACCCAGGCGGAGATCGCGAAGTCTCCGGAACCCCTCGCCGTCCGACTGTCGGACCGGCACGTTGCCATGTCCGTCTGGGTCCTCGACGACGAGGCGATCGTGGCTACCCACATCGGCGCAGGACTAGGGCAGGATTCGGTGACCATGCACCTCCGACGCCGCGAGGCGGGTGGCCCGTTCGATCGTTACGTGGAGCACTTCGAGTCGCTGTGGAATGACGCGGCTCCGACTGGCGCACGGTGATCACTTGATGGTGACCAGTTGCCAGAAGCGATTTCCAACTGGTCAGCATCAAGTGATCAAGCCACGTGGCCTACGCCGCCTCGAAGACGTCGCGGGCTGTCGCGTGGGTGTCCGCGCCGAAGAGCACCAGGCGGGCCTCCGTGACCGTGGCCGGAGTGGCTGAGCGGAGCACCGTCAGCGCCTGGCGGACCGCGTCGTCGACCGGCCAGCCGTAGATGCCGGCGGAGATCAGCGGGAACGCCACCGTGGCCGCGCCCAGTTCGTCGGCCACCCGCAGGCTGTTGGCGTAGCAGTCGCGCAGCAGCCCCGACCGGTCCTCGGCGGCCGAGAAGACCGGGCCGACCGTGTGGATGACCCAGCGGGCCGGCAGGTTTCCGGCGGTGGTCGCCACCGCCTGCCCGGTGCGGAGCCCTTTGCCGTACTTGGACGCACGCAGCGCCCGACAGTCGGCCAGGATGGCCGGGCCGCCGCGTCGGTGGATCGCGCCGTCCACTCCACCGCCGCCGAGCAGGGACGAGTTCGCGGCGTTCACGATGGCGTCGACCCGCTGGTCGGTGATGTCGCCCTGAATCAGGGTGATCTCCACGTCAGCTCTCCTCGATCGACTGGCCCAACGACCGGCGGGCCAGCAGGGTCGCGCCGGCGACGGCGGCCGGCATGACCAGCACCGCTCCGAGCGGGATGAGGAAACACAGGAAGACCGCGACTCCGAAGCCGAGCGCGGTCGGCCGGTCCGCCTTGAGGATGGTCCGGCGCTGCGGCAGCCGCATGCCGCGTCGGTAGAACGGCGCTCCGACCAGCTCGACGGCGAGGAACCAGCCACCCACGGCCGCCCCGATCACCGGTACCACCGTCTGGCCCACCACCGGGATGAACCCGGCGAGGAAGAGCGGGATGCCGACGAGCGCGGTGAGGGCCACCAGGCGTACGGAGTCGGCGGTGCTGCGGCGCAGCGAGGACCAGAACGGCACGTCCACGGCGTCCGAGGTGCCGCCGAGCCGCTCCTCCACCTTCTCGGAGATCTTCTCGTAGAACGGGTCGCCGATGACCAGGGTGACCGCCGTGAAGCTGATCACCGCGAGCAGACCGCCGATCCCCAGGAAGGCCAGGCCGGCGATCACCCGGACCAGGCTCCGGCCGGTGCTCGACCAGTCGTCGGCGAACGGGGTGACCAGGGCGGCGAGGTCGTCCACGAAGTAGACGAGGGTGGCGTACGCGGCCACGAAGAGCACGCCGGAGATCAGCGCCGGCACGATACCGAGCAGCATGAGCTTCGGGCTGCGCACGTAGAGGCCCAGTCCGCGCAGGAGCAGCCGCACCCCGAGGAGGAAGCGTCCGACGGCCCCGGTGACCGGGCTGGCGATTCTGCTGGCGTCCACGATCGAGCAGCCTAACGACAGTTGATCGAAGCGGCACGGGGCAGGATGGGCGGGTGCGTGCCTCCCGACTGATCTCGTTGCTGCTGCTGTTGCAGGCGCGCGGGTCGATGACGGCCGGCGAGCTGGCACACGAGCTGGAGGTCTCCGAGCGGACCGTCTACCGGGACGTGTTGGCGCTGTCCGCCGCCGGTGTTCCGGTCTACGCGGACCGGGGCCGGGCCGGCGGGTACCGGCTGCTCGGTGGCTACCGGACCCGGCTGACCGGGCTGAACCGCGACGAGGCGGAGGCCCTGTTCCTGGCCGGTCTGCCCGGCCCGGCCGGCGACATGGGTCTGGCCGACGCGGTCGCCGCCGCCGAGTTGAAGGTGCTCGCCGCACTGCCACCGGCCCTGCGCGACGCGCCCGTACGCACGGGTCAGCGGTTCCACCTGGACGTGCCGGGATGGTTCCAGGAGACGCCGCCACCGCCCTGGCTCACCGAGCTGGCGCGGGCGGTCTGGGGTGACCGGGTGGTACGGCTGCGCTACCGGCGGGGCGGCGACGAGGTGACCCGGCACCTTCAGCCGTACGGACTCGTGCTCAAGAACGCGACCTGGTATCTGGTCGGTCGGGTCGGCGACGACATGCGCACCTACCGGGTGGACCGGGTGACCGGCGTCGAGGTGGACGACGAGCGGTTCGCGCGCAACGAGGGCTTCGACCTGGCCGGGCATTGGCGCGAGCAGGCCGGGTCGTTCCTGCGGACCATACTGCGGGCCGAGGTCACCGTCCGGCTGAGCCCCGCCGGCCTGCGCCAGCTCCGGCACGTGGTCGACGCTCCCGAGGTGTACGACGAGGTCGTCACCACCATCAGCGAACCGGACGGGCAGGGCTGGGTGGTGGCGCGACTGCCGGTGGAGACCGTCGACGTCGCGTACGCCCAGTTGCTGGCGCTGGGCCCGGAGGTGGAGGCGCTCGACCCGCCGGAGCTGCGTGGACGCCTGGCGGACGCGGCACGCCGGGCCGCCGCACGTTACGACGGCCCGGCGGTGGCGGACGACGTCAGCGGTAGCCGGTGACGTCGGCCGGCTTACCCGCCTCGACCACCTCGACGATGTACCGGATGGCCTCCGGTTGGCTCCCGTCGACGTCGGTGAAGCCGTACACCTTGGACAGCGTGCCCGCGTCGACGGACTGGCCGGTCCAGCGGGCCTTGTCCTCGTCGGCGGCGAGCGCGGCCACCGCGCGGCCCACGAAGGCGGGCGTCTCGGAGATCAGGAAGTGCGGGTCGGTGGCGGCCCCGTCGCGCCAGTTCTCCTCGGTGACCCCGAAGTGCTCCAGCATCGCCTCGGAGCGTAGCCAGCCGGGGGTGAGTGCGACGGCTGTGCCGCCGTGCGGTTTCAGCTCGTGCGCCTGACTGAAGGCGAGCCGGTTGACCGAGGTCTTGGCCAGGTCGTAGAAGACCGAGAGGCGGTAGTTCTCGTCGTTGTACGCCTTGGTGCCGTCACCGATCTCGACGACCAGGCCACCGGGCTTGCGGATCAGCAGCGGCAGGGCGAAGTGGCTGGTGATGATGTGCGTGTCGACGGCCAGCCGCAGGGTGCGGAACCCCTTGTCGAGAGGCTGCTCCCAGACCGGCTTGTCCCAGGTGACCAGGGGGTCGCCGCCCCAGATGTCGTTGACCAGCACGTCGAGGCCGCCCTGCTCGGCGTCGATCCGGGCGACCAGGTCGCGGACCTGCTCCGGCACCAGATGGTCGACCTGCACGGCGATGCCGGTGCCGCCGGCCGCGGTGACCAGTTCGGCGGTCTCCTCGATGGTTTCCGGCCGGTCCATCTCCGAACGGCCGGCGCGGCTGCTGCGACCGGTGGCGTACACGGTGGCGCCGGCGGCGCCCAACTGGACCGCGATCTGTCGGCCGGCGCCCCGGGTGGCACCGGCGACGAGCGCGATCTTTCCTGCGAGCGGTGGTGTCATGCCTGCGAGGCTGCCAGCGATACCTGACAGCCGACGTCCGAATTCGTCAATCCACCAGCCGGACGCGGACGCGCCGGTTGGCCCGACCCTTGCTCTCCACCTTGACGACCTGCACCTTGCCGATCTGGGCGGTGGACGCGACGTGGGTGCCGCCGTCCGCCTGGACGTCCAGACCGACGATGTCGACGATCCGCACCTCCTGCTCGTCCGGCGGGATGAGGTTGGACTGGGTGCGGATGATGTCCGGCAGAGCCAACGCCTCGGTACGCGGCAGCACCCGGGTGGCGACCGAGCGGTCGGCGGCCACCTCGGCGTTGACCAGCTCCTCGATGCGGCTCTTGAAGTCCGGCGGCACCTCGGGCAGGTTGAAGTCCATCCGAGCCTCGCCCGGTTCCATCGAGTTGCCCGTCACGAGCGCGCCGAAGTCGCGGAACACCACGCCGCAGAGCACGTGCAACCCCGAATGGGTACGCATCAGACGGGTGCGGCGCTCGTCCTCCACCGCGCCGACGACCTCGGTGCCGACCGGCGGCAACGGGTCACCCTCGGCGGGGATCAGGTACGGGTCATCGCCCTTGCGGGTACCGACGATCCGGGTCTGCACGCCCTGCCAGAGCAGTACGCCGTGGTCCGGCGGTTGACCGCCACCACCCGGGTAGAACGCCGAGCGGTCGAGCACGATGCCCTGCTCCGGGTCGGCGTGCAGGACCGTGCAGGTCCACTCGCGCAGGGTCGGGTCCGCGAGATCCAGCCGGTGCGTCCGGCCATGCTGTGTGACGCCCATGACAGGGCACGTTACTCGTTGAGGAAGCCGGAGATGCGCTCCCGCAGGTCGGCGCGTTCCGACCAGAGGAACCCGGGGCGGTCGTACACGTGCAGAGTGGCCCGGGGCAGCGCGGCGGCGAGCTGCTCGGCGACCTCGACCGGGTGCAGGTCGTCGCCCGCGCACCCGATCACCAGGGCCGGCGCGGTGACCGCCGACAGCACGCCGGCGTCGTCGAGCGGCACCTGCCCCGCCAGGGTGGCCAGGCCCTCGTCCAGGCCGTCGCGGAGCAACTGGTCCAGCCGCTGCCGCAGGTACGCCCAGCCGGCCGGCGTGTTGCGCACCGCCGCCGGCAGCTCCAGCGAGACGACGTCCGCGACGGCCCCCGCGTCACCGCTGGCCACGGCATCCACCAGGGCGCCGACGCGGTCCCAGGCGGCCGGACCGCGCGGCTGGTCGAGCGCCGCCGGCAGGAAGAACACCAGCTTCTCGAAGCGCTCCGGACTCTCCGCGAGCAGGCGGCAGAGCGCCCCCGCGCCGAGGCTCGCCCCGAACGCCCGGCTGGCGCCGCCGAGATCCGCGATGGCCCGCAGGTCACGGGCGAGGTCGAGGTAGGTCCACGAGCCGGGCGGCGCGTCCGAGCGGCCGTGCCCCCGGAACTGGAAGAACAGCCGACGACCGGCCACCCCGCTGCCGAACGGTCGCGTGGTGGCGATCCCGTTGCCCAGCCCGTGCGCGAAGACGGTGACCGGGTCACCGACGCCGGTGACCAGGCGTTCCAACTGCACGCCGTGCGGCGTGTCGACGAGCTCGGTCTCCGGATCGGGGATCGCGGGACGGCCGGTGCGCGGCCCACCCGGGCCCGGACCGAAGGTGCGGGGGCCGCTGTCCGGTGGAGGAGGCCAGCGGAAACCTCTCACCAGAACCCTTTGCCGTTGCCGTCGCTGAGGTCGCGGAGACCGACCCGCACGTCGAGCAGGTAGATGAGCGCGGCGGCGATGCCGATCAGTCCGAAGAGGCTGATCGGACCGCGGCTGAGCAGGATCAGGACGAGGCAGACCGCGAGGATCGCGATCCAGCCGCCCTTGGGCAGCGTCCCGATGGCGGCGAAGGCGTCGGACCGCTGCGTGATGGCATGCACCAGCGCGACACCCTGAATGATCAACGCGAAGACGAGCAGGATCAGCTCGATCACGTAACGGACTTCGAACGCGAAGATCGGCGCGGCGGTGGCCATGCCGGCAAGTTTATGTCGACGACCCCGACTACGTCCGACAAGGACGCCGTCGGGATCGCCGACAGGTGTGAACTACTCGGCCGCCGGGCGGGTCCGCTTGGTGGCCCGAGGCAGCTTGGCCGACGGGGTCTCGGCCGGCTTCGCGGCCTTCGCCCGGGTCGCCTTCTTGACGGCGGCCGGCTTGGCCTCTGCGATCTCGGCGACCTCGGTCGGGCTCGGCGCCTCCGCCGGGGCGGGCGTCGCCTGCGCCGTCGTAGCGGTCTGAGCCGTGGCCGTGGTGGCGGTCTGAGCCGTGGCCGTGGCCGTGGTGGCGGTCTCGGCCGTGACCGTCGTCGCCTCGGTGGCCTCGATGTCCGCGTTGACCGTCTCGGCGGCCTCCAGCACGCCGACGCCGACGACCCGCTCGCCGCGAGCCACCAGCGCGCCGTACGCGGCGAACGCCCGCTCCTGGGCCGCCTGGGCCGCGGTGACCACCACGGCCGCGTTGCGGGTGGCGGCGGCGCGCAGCTTCTCGATGTCGGCGACCTCGCGCAGCTTGGCCAGGTCGGCCGACTCGCGCAGCTTGGCCAGGTCCAGCTCGGCCTGTGCGCGGTCGCGCAGGGTGCCGGCGGTCTCGTTGGCAGTACGGAGCGTCTCGGTGGCCTTCTGACGCAGCTCGAAGCCCGTCAGCACCGCCCGGCCGCCCAGGTCGGCGACGACCCGGGTGCCGTGCAGACCGACGGCCATGGGCAGCTTGCGGAGCTGCTCGATGGCCAGCTCGGCCGCCCCGGCGGCGGCGTAGATGGGAGCGGGGATGCGATTGGTCTTCGGCTCGGTCATGACGTCTCCTCCTCGGCCGTCTCGGCGGCCTTCTTCTTCTCGGGGGTGCTGCTCGGGGCGTTCGTCCCGGGGGTGCTGCTCGGGGCGGGTGCGGGGCCCGCCTCGGTCACGGCGACCGACTCGAGCACGGCCTCGGTCGGGGTGCCGCCCTCGGTGGTGGGGCCGGTCGCGGCCAGGTTGGCCACGTCGGCGGGCCCGTCGGCGACATCGGTCGGGGTGGTCGCCCCGGCTGCGGCCTGGGCCTCGGACAGCCGGGCGTTCTCCCGGCGGAAGGTCTCGTAGATCTGGCTGAGCGACTGCTTCTGGGCCATCGTCAGGTCGGGGTCCACCGCGATGGCGGCGAGCACGCCGTGGCCCTCCTTGTCGTCGAGCAGCCCGGCCCGCAGGTACATGGCCGGGGTCGACACCCGCAGCGCGCTGGCCAGCTGCTGGAGCACCTCGGCGCTCGGCCGGCGTAGGCCGCGCTCGATCTGGCTCAGGTACGGGTTGCTGACCCCCGCCTGCTCGGCGAGCTGGCGCAGCGAGATCTTGGCGTTACGGCGCAGATCGCGGATGAACCCGCCGACGTCGGGGAGGTCCTTTGGGGTCGCCATGGTGCCGACGCTAACCGGATCCGCTAACTCCTGCAAGCAAAATGCTAGCCAAAGTTAGCAAGGTCTCAGCGTCCCGTTTGCGCCCCACCCCAACCGGTCCGTACGGTCCGTTGGTGCACAAGATCACAGTCAATGGAGCAGTTCTCGCGTACGACGAGGCCGGCAGCGGTTCGCCCGTCGTCCTGCTGCACGCCGGCATCGCGGACCGGCGCATGTGGCGGGGCGTCGTACCCGCGCTCGCCGCCCGACACCGGGTGATCGTCCCGGACCTGCGCGGGTACGGCGACTCCGAACTGCCGCCGACGCCGTTCGCACACCACGACGACGTGGCCGGCCTGCTGGACGCTCTGGACCTGCCACAGGCCGCCCTGGTCGGCTGCTCCTTCGGCGGGTCGGTCGCCGTCGACACCGCCCTGGCCCATCCGGACCGGGTGAGCGCGCTCGCCCTGCTCGACACGGCGGTCTCCGGCAACGAGTGGTCCGACGAGGCCAACGAGCTCTGGGACGACCTGGTCGGCGAGGTCGACCCGGACGACTTCGTGGCGGGCGCGGCCGGCGAGGTGCGCTTCTGGGTGGTCGGTCCGGCGCGTCAGCCCGCCGACGTCGACCCCGAACTGCTGGCGTTCGCGCAGGAGATGGACCAGCGCGCCCTGGCCGCCGAGTTGGCGCTCGGCGCGGTCGAGGTGGGAGAGCTGACGCCACCGGCGATCGGCCGTCTCGGCGAGCTGAAGATCCCCGTCCTGGTCACCGCCGGCGCGGCAGACGTACCGGACATCCGCCAACTCGCCGACCGGATCGCCGCCGAGGTCCCGAACGCGACACGACTGCCGGACGTCCCGGACGCCGCGCACCTGCTCCCCCTGGAGCGCCCCGAGGCCGTCAACGCCGCCCTCCTGAACTTCCTAACCTGAGCACCCACCCGACTCCAGCACCCGCCACCCCGCACCCGACCTCCAGCACCCGGCACCCGGCACCCGGCACCCGGCACCCGGACAAGCGTGATGCCTCAGAGTCATCTTGATGACTCTGAGGCATCACGACCACCGGCGACCGTTCCACCCCAGCCACACCGCCACCTAACGATTGCACTCACCCTTTGACCCCAGGGCGGCTCGAGTGGCAATAACTTCATGATCAACGGGGTGGGGTGGGGGCGAGACCGGGAGGTGGGGGTTACCAGAGGGGGCGGATTGCGCCTACCGGGACGCCGCCGCCGAAGAGCGGCACCTCGGCGTACTCGGTCAGCACGGGAGCGTCCACGCCGAGCCGCCGCAGCGCCGAGACCAGGACCGGCATGCGCGCCCGGTCGGCCCCGTCGTCGATCTTGAGGGCCACCGCGCCGACGCCCGGCAGTCCGACCGCGAACACACCCTCGGCGCCGATCTTGGCCAGGAGGCCCGGAACACCGCGCATCAGCCGGGTGTCGTCGGCCTGGGTACCGCCCACGATCTCCGGGTGGGCCCGCATCGCGTCGGCCACCCGGCGCGGCGCCGAGCCGGGCTCGGCGTCGACGAGCCGGAGGTACGCCCCGGCCAGGCCGGTCAGCGACACCGCGAGTACCGGTGCGCCGCAGCCGTCCACGCCCACCGCCGCGGTCGGCTCGCCGGTGAACTCCTCGACGGTCGCCCGCAACCGCTGCTGCAACGGGTGCTCCGGCCGCCAGTAGCCGTCCCGGGGCCAGCCGGCGGCCCCGCAGGTCAGCAGCATCCCGCTGTGCTTGCCGGAGCAGTTCATCTGGACCCGGCTCGGCCCACCCCCGGCGCGTAGCACCGCCTCCCGGGCCGCCCCGCCCGCCGGCAGGTCGGGCGGGCAGTGCAGCGCCGAGGCGTCCAACCCGGCCCGGTCGAGCAGCGCGCCGACCCGGGCCAGGTGGAAGTCCTCCCCCGCGTGGCTCGCCGACACCAGCGCCAGGTCGGTCGGGTCGCTGAGCGCAAGGCCGGCGCGGAGCATCCCGATCGTCTGCATCGGCTTGCTGGCCGAGCGCGGAAAGATCGGCGCGGTCACGTCCCCGGCGGCGGCCAGGGTCGCCCCGGTCGCGTCCAGCACCACCACCGAACCGCGGTGCCCACCCTCCACGAACCCGGACCGGACCACCTCGGCGAGCGGCACGCCGCCCTCGTACGTCTTTCCCACGTGCTGGACGGTACCCAGGGGATCGGGCCGCCCGTCGGCGGGGTGACCAGGTCGTCAACCGCGCGGGTGACAGGGGCGGGGGAAGCCCGTGGCCTTACAGCCCGAGCAGCGCGCGAGCCTCGGTGGTGCTCAGCGGCGGCCGCTGGGCGAGTTGGGCGAAGCCGACCGCGCGGGCGACCAGCTGCATGTTGGACTCGACCGGACGACCCTTGGCGTACGTCACCGTGTCCTCCATGCCGACCCGCAGGTGCCCGCCCGTCGAGAGCGAGGCCAGCAGCACCGCAATGGTGCTGCGGCCGATGCCGGTGGCCGAGAACGTGGTGCCCTCGGGCAGGTCCCGCAGCATCCGGTGGGCGGCGACGAGCGTCTCGGTGGTGCCCGGCATGCCGCCCGGCACCCCCATGACGAAGTCGACGTGTACGTGCCCGCCCGCCGGCAGCCCGTACCTGCCGAGCAGCCGCTGCAACGCGGACAGGTGACCGAGGTCGAAGATCTCGTACTCCGGCACGATCCCGCGCTCCTGCATCCGGGTGTGCAGGTCGACGATGAACTCCCAACGGTTGAGGAAGACGTCGTCGCCGAAGTTGACCGTGCCCATGGTGCAGGAGGCCATGTCGGGACGGGCGTCGAGCACGGCGAGCCGGGACGCCTCCGGGTCGGTCACCGCGCCGCCGGACGAGAGCTGCACGATCAGGTCGGTGTTCTCGCGCAGCGCCGCCACCGTCTCGGCCAGGCGGGCCGGGTCGAGGGTCGGCCGGGCCTCGTCGTCGCGGATGTGGACGTGGATCACGGCGGCGCCGAGCGCCTCGCACTCCTTGGCGGTGCGCAGCAGCTCGTCCAGCGTCACCGGCAGTGCCGGCACCTCCGCCTTGGCCGACTCCGCGCCCGTCGGGGCCACCGTGATCAACGTCCCTGTCGTCATGCCGGCGATCCTAGACGTGCCGGTCAGGACGGGTCGATCGCCGCCGCGGTCTCACCGATCATCAGAGCGGCGTCGTCCGGGACGTTCCGCTTCAGGACGGCGAGCGCGACCTGACCCAGTTCGTGGTGCAGCACGGCGGTGCCGACGAAACCCACTGCCCGTCCGTCGAGGGTCACCGGCGTACCGGCGGTCGGCGGCTGGTCGGTGGTCACCCCGTCGAGGTGCAGCAGCACCAGGCGGCGGGGTGGCCGGCCCAGGTTGTGCACGCGGGCGACCGTCTCCTGACCCCGGTAGCAGCCCTTGTCCAGGTGCACGGCCGGGCCGATCAGGTCCACCTCGGCCGGGATCGTCCGGTGGTCGGTGTCCACCCCCACCCGGGGCTGCCGGGCGGCCACCCGGATCGCCTCGTACGCCCAGAGGCCGGCGACCGGCACGCCCGCGCCGCGTAGCTCCGCGACGACCTGCTCCATCGCCGAGCGGGGCACCAGCAGGTCCACCCCGAGGAGGCCGCGTCGCGCCCAACCGCCGATCGACAATGGTCGGACGTCGTACCGGATGCCCGCCCGGGGCGGCACGGCCCCGGCGGCGAACTTCGGACCCGGCACCGGGATCAGGTCCGGTGCGGCCAGCCCGGTCACGCCGAGCGTCCCGACGGCCTCCGCCGCCGCCGGACCGACCAGCGACAGCAGCGCCCGTTCGGCGGTGGCGTCGCGGGGGTCGACCTTGCTGAAGAACCGCATCTTCTCCAGGTACGCCAGCAGGCCGTCGGTCGCTCCCGGCTCGGTGTCCAGCCAGGTGGTCTCGCCGTCCTCGGCGACCAGGGCGTGCTGCTCGACGTGCCCGTGCGGGGAGAGCACCAGCAGTTCGGTGCCCTCACCGGCGGAGAGCGTCGACAGGTGCTGCGAGGTGATCGTGTGCAGCCAACCGGCACGCTCCTCGCCGGGCACCGCGACGATCCCCCGGTGCGACCTGTCGACCAGGCCGACCTCGGTGTCAAGTACGCGCTGCTCGCGCAGCGGATCGCCGTAGTGCGCGGCCACGCCCCGCACCCCGGCGGCGACGTGCGCCGGGTCCGGCTGATCGCGGCTGGCCTCGTCGATGCTCTCGACGGCCACCGCGCCCGCGATGTCGATCATTTGTGGTCCCCGTTCTCGCACCGGCCGCAGACGCCGAAGAGTGACACGTGCCCGATGTCCACCCGGAAGCCCCGCTGCGCGACCAACTGGTCGGCGAGCGGGCGGAGCAGCTCCGGATCGATCTCGTCGATCGCGCCGCACTCCCGGCAGACCAGGTGGACGTGTTGGTGCTCACCCGCCGCGTGGTACGTGGGCGAACCGTGCGACAGGTGGGTGTGCGTCACCAGGCCGAGCCGTTCCAGCAGCTCCAGCGTGCGGTAGATGGTGGTGATGTTGACCCCGGCGGCGACCTCCCGCACGGCGGCGTGCACCCGCTCCGGGGTGGCGTGGCCCAGATCGAGCACCGCCTGCAGGACGAGCTGCCGTTGCGCCGTCAGCCGCAGCCCACGGGCCCGGAGCATTTCCGCGAGGGAGGATTCGGACACCGTCCGATCATAGTTCGACGAACGCGCCGACTCCCTACGCGCGGTTGTCCCCCGCTACGCTCGACGGTCATGGTGACGTCGTCCGTCGGCAATGTCCCGGCCACGCCGAGCGCGCGGATCGCCGTGCTGGGTCGGGGCCCGATCCCGGCGGACGAACCCGTGCTCCGCGGCGACGACCTGGGCGTCCTGCGCGGCGACGGCCTCTTCGAGTCGATGCACCTGCGCCACGGGCGACCGTGGCTCCGCGACGAGCACCTGGCCCGGCTGATCACCGCGGCGGCAGCCGTCGAGCTGGACCTGCCGCCGACCGACGCGCTGACCGATCTGCTCGACTCCGTGCTCGTGGGCTGGCCGGCGGAGGTGGAGGGCGCGTTACGGCTGGTCTGCACCCGGGGCTCGGAGGCCGGCGGTCCGCCGACCGTCTACGCCACGCTGACCGCCGTGCCGGCGTCGTCGCTGGCGGCGCGACGGAACGGGATAACCGTGGCCGTCCTGCCGCTGGGGGTGCCCGCCGACGCGCGTACCGGGCTGGACTGGCTACCGGCGGGCATCAAATCCACCTCGTACGCGGTCAACAGCGCCGCCCGCCGCTGGGCCCGACGGGCCGGGGTGGACGACGTGCTCTGGGTCTCGTCCGACGGGTACGCCCTGGAGGGGCCGATCGCCAACGTGGTGTGGCTCACCGGTGACACGATCTGCACGGTGCCCGCCGCCACCACCGGCATCCTGCCCGGCACGACCGTCGCCTGGCTGCTCGCCCACGCGCACGAGCTGGGCCTGGACGGTGCCGAACGGATGGTGACGCCGGCGGAGCTGCACGCCGCCGACGGGCTCTGGTTCAGCTCCTCGGTACGCGGACTCGCCGAGGTGCGGATGCTGGACGGGGTACGCCGGGACCCCTGCCCGCGTACCCCCGCCCTGCACGAACTGCTGGGTTTCCCCGTCGACTGAGCCGTCAGCCGCCGACCCGGACGAGCCGCGCCGACAGGTGCGGGCTGAGCGGGTGACCCATCGCGGCCATCTCCTGTGCGTACAGCAGCGCGCCCTCGACGATGCCGAAGAGCCGGTGACCCCCGGTGACCTCCTTGGCGGTCGCCGTCCGCACCACCGCGTCGGTGGCGAACTCGACCTGGGTGCCGGTGCGCTTGCCGAGATGCAGCTCCATGACACCGGTCGGAGTCGTCAGCAGGGCCTCCAACTCGTCGGTGGCCCGGCCGTCCACCAGCACCGGCCGCCACCAGCCGACCTCACGCCCGGCCGGGCGGACGGGCCGGCTCTGCTCGTCGAGGATCCAGGCCCGCGACTCGTAGTGCAGGAACGGCCGGCCGTCGTGGCTGATCCGGATCTCCTGCGCGTAGTCGAAGTCCTCGATGGTGGGGAAGCCGCCCTTGCCCCGGCCCCGCCACAGACCGATGTACGGCAGCAGGCCGTCCAGCGCCGGGTGCAGCTTCGGCCCGACGCGCAGGTCGTGGCTCTCCTCGTACGGGTACTCCTCGACCGGCGGCGCGTTGAGCCACGGCGGTTGCAGCGGATTCTCGTCGCTCACTGTGCGCTCACCAACGTCCCCTTGAAATCCTTACCGCCAGATAGACCAGGCCACCGGCGAGCGCGCCCAGGCCGGCGACCAGCAGGCTGACGAACCCGATCTCGGTAACCATCCCGACCATCCTATGCTGGGCCCCATGGCCCGCTCTCTCGTCGTCAAGGTCACCGCCGGTGCGGACGCCCCGGAGCGGTGCGCGCAGGCGTTCACGGTCGCCGCCACGGCGGTCGCGGCCGGCGTGGACGTCTCGCTCTGGCTGACCGGGGAGTCGACCTGGTTCGCGCTGCCCGGCCGCGCCCAGGAATTCGAGCTGCCGCACTCCGCGCCGCTGGCCGAGCTGCTGCACGTCATCCTGACCAGCGCTCGGGTGACCGCCTGCACCCAGTGCGCGGCCCGGCGGGAGATCGGCCCGGAGGACGTACTGCCCGGTGTGCGGATCGCGGGCGCCGCGGTCTTCGTCGA
This sequence comes from Micromonospora sp. NPDC049662, assembly GCF_040675055.1. Lineage (NCBI taxonomy): Bacteria > Bacillati > Actinomycetota > Actinomycetes > Micromonosporales > Micromonosporaceae > Micromonospora > Micromonospora sp. NPDC049662. The sequence goes on along the minus strand of NZ_JBFAOC010000003.1, from coordinate 166,905 downwards.
GGAGGCGTTGGCCGAGGGCGCGCAGGCACTCGTGTACTGACCCCTGACTCAGCCGGATGGCGGAGTGCGAATACCGACCCGGCAACCCGAAGCGCTGCCTACGATTCGGATGTGACCGAGGCGACCCAGCGGTTCTTCGAATCCCTGCCGGCGCGGGCACCGACGGTCCTGCGCGGCCTGGCCGCCGGAACCCTCCAGATCGACCTCGGCATCAACCACCAGACCGAGCACTGGCTGGTCCGGATGCGGCCGGGCGAGGTGCGGGCCACCCGCGAGCGAGGCCCGGCCGACGCCATCTGGTACAGCAGCTCGGCCCTGTTCGACCGATTGATCGCCGGTGAAGCCCAGGCGCTCGCCGCCGTGCTGCGCAACGAGAGCACCTTCAGCGGCGACGTGGTGCTCTTCCTGGCCTTCCGCCGCTTCTTTCCGGACCCGCCGGGCACGAGGGACCCGCGCGAGGTCGCCCGCGAGGCAGTCGGGCGGCGTTCGTGAAGGATCTCGTCAGCATCCTGGACGGCAACACCTTCCTGGTCACCGACCACCGTGGGGACATCGAGCCGTCCTTCGACTTCCCGACGGGACTGTTCTCGTTCGACACCCGCTTCCTGTCGAGCTGGGTGCTCACCCTCGACGGGCAGCGGTTGCACGCTCTCTCCGTGGACACCAGTGAGTCGTACCGGACCACGTTCTTCCTCGCGCCCGGCGAACCCACCCACTACCTGGACGCCAAGGCGTCGGTGATCCGCAGCCGCGAGATCGGGGGTGGCTTCGACGAGGAGCTGACCGTCCTCAACCACTCCGGCGAGGAGGCCGATTTCATCGTCCGGGTCGAGATGGGCAGCGACTTCGCCGACCTGTTCGAGATCAAACACGCCCAACAGAAGGTGGGCCGGACGACGGTCGCGGTGACCGACAACGAGCTGCGCCTGACGTACCGGCGGGAGGCCTTCCACCGGGAGACCCGGATCCGCTCCACGGCACCGGCACAGGTCGACCCCGCCGGGATGACGTTCCGCGTCCGGGTCGACAGCAACGGCGAATGGACGACCCGGCTGCGCATCTCCACCACCGTCTTCGGCGCGCGGGGCGAGGACATCCGCACGACCCTGCCGTACGCGGGCGGCCGCGGCGGGGACGCCATCCGCGCCGAGCACCGGGAGCTGATCGACCGGGCGCCGAAGCTCGGCTGCGACTGCGAGCCGCTGGCCGGGGCGTACCGGCGCAGTCTCAACGACCTGGCCGCGCTGCGCTACGAGTCGATCGCCCTGGGCGTACGGCTGATCGCCGCCGGGCTGCCGTGGTTCATGACCCTCTTCGGTCGGGACAGCATCATCACCTCGTTGCAGGTGCTGCCGTTCCTGCCGGAGCTGATCCCGCCGACCGCGCAGATGCTGGGCGGCCTTCAGGGGCACCGGGTGGACGACTTCCGGGACGAGGAGCCGGGCAAGATCCTGCACGAGCTGCGGTACGGCGAGACCGCCGGCTTCGAGGAGCAGCCCCACTCGCCGTACTACGGCTCGGCCGACTCCACCCCGCTGTTCGTCATCCTGGTCGACGAGTACGAGCGCTGGACCGGCGACACCGCGCTGGTCCAGCGGTTGGAGCCGCAGGTCCGCGCCGCGCTGGACTGGATCGACACCTACGGCGACCTGCTCGGCACCGGTTACCTGTCGTACCGCACCCGCAACCCGGAGACCGGCCTGCAGAACCAGTGCTGGAAGGACTCCTGGGACGGCATCTCGTACGCCGACGGCCGGCTGCCCGGCTTCCCCCGGGCCACCTGCGAGTTGCAGGGCTACGCGTACGACGCGAAGGTCCGCGCCGCCCGGCTCGCCCGCGAGGTCTGGGACGACCCGGCGTACGCCGACCGGCTGGAACGGGAGGCGGCGGAGCTCAAGCAGCGGTTCAACCGCGACTTCTGGATCGCCGACCGCGGGTACTACGCGCTCGCCCTGGACGCCGACGGTCAGCAGGTCGACGCGCTGACGTCGAACATCGGGCACCTGCTGTGGAGCGGGATCGTGGACGAGCCACGGGCCGGCAAGGTGGCCGAACACCTCCTCGGGCCGCGGCTCTTCTCCGGCTGGGGGGTGCGGACCCTGGCCGAGGGCGAGGGCCGGTACAACCCCATCGGCTACCACGTGGGCACCGTCTGGCCGTTCGACAACTCGATCATCGCCTGGGGGTTGACCCGGTACGGCTACCGGGAGGAGGCCGGGCGAATCTGCGACGCCATGCTGGCCGCGTCGGAGTACTTCGGCGGGCGGCTGCCGGAGGCGTTCGCGGGCTACACCCGCAGCCGCACCGGCTACCCCGTGGAGTACCCCACCGCGTGCAGCCCGCAGGCCTGGTCGAGCGGCACGCCGCTGCTGTTGCTACGCGTGATGCTCGGCCTGGAACCGCAGGGTGAACATCTGATCATCGACCCGGCCGTGCCGCCGGGCATGGGCCGGGTGGAGCTGCTGGACATCCCGGGTCGCTGGGGCCACATCGACGCGTTGGGGCGCAGCCGCGATCCGGACGATCGAGGCACGGGCGGCTGACCCGCCTCCTCAGTCGGGGCAGCCGACGGTGGCGGCCACGCGTGCGGCGGCCGGACCGAGTTCGGCCAGCACGGTCACGTCACCCGCGCGGTACGCGTACACCGGCGGGTTGTCCAGCAGTGGGGTGCCGCCGGCCAGCGCGGCGAGGGCGCTGGTCTCGGCCGGGCCGGGACCGGCGGCGGACCGTGCGGTACGGGCCAGGGTGCCGTCCGGGCAGGGCGCGGTGACCAGGTCCGGCGCGCTGCCGGTCGGCCGTCCCAGCGCGGTCAGGGCGGCCGTGAGCGCCGCCGCCTCCGGGCCGACGGCGGTGGCCGGCGGCGGGTCGTAGCCGGCGCCCGGCGGCCGGCACCCCGTGTCGACGGTCAACCGCAGCCGGCCGTCCCCGGTCGGCCGCCCCGCGACGGCGACGAACTCTCCGGCGTCGGCGCGTAGTTCCGGACCGTCCAGGCCGGGGCCGACGCCGGCCCGCCAGCTCGCGGGCAGCCGGTCGGCGATGCCGGTCAGTACGGCCCGCCCGGTGTCGGCGGGCGCCAACACGGCGATCTCGCGACGCAGCCGCGCGCCGTCGGCGAGTGGGGTGACGCGGCAGCCCGCGCTGACCCGCGCCGGTCCCAGCTCCAGCAGCCCGGTCGTGCCGGCGGCCCGGGCCAGCTCGCCGACCGCCCTGTCGACCACCGGAGCGGCCTCGGCGAGGGTGCGCTGCTCGCGCACCGTCGGTGGGTCGTCGCGGACCGACATCCAGGTGAGCCCGGCCAGCAGGAGGGCCCAGAGGACGGTCGCGACCAGCAGCCAGCGCCGCCCGCGCCGGGCGGGCGCCGGCGGGGCGGGGTCGCTCGACGAGGGCCAACCCGTCTGGACAGCACCGCTCACCCGGCCATGGTGTCACGAGCCGTCCTCCGCTCTCGAAAGGCAGTGGTCGACGACCCGACAGCCCGCCTTTCGGCCGGCATAACGCCAGGTCACCGGCCGATCGTTAGGCATTGAGCACCGTCCGAGCAGGTCCCGGACCCAACGGGACCCGATGTGGGGAGGAACAGTGCTCCAACCACCACCGAATGCGAGATCCGTCCGCTGGCGAACGGCCGTGGCATGCGTCGCGGCCCTGCTGGCCCTCACCGCCCAACCCGCCGTCGCCGCCCGACCCGCGCCCACGCCCGCCCGCGTCGACCAGCGGCTGCTCCGCCAGCTCGGCGCGACGGGCACCGGCAGCTTCCTCGTCTACCTGCGCAGCACCGCACCGGTGGCGCGGACCGCCAAGCTGCGTGACCCGGACGACCGGGCCCGCGAGGTGCACCGGCTGCTCACCACGACCGCCACGCGCACCCAGAAGGGCCTACGCACGCTGCTCAGGAACCGCAAGGCGGCATACACCCCGTACTGGATCGCCAACGCGGTCCGTGTCACCGGGAATCGCGCGCTGCTCGACGAGATCGCCAAGCGGCCGGACGTGGCGAGGATCGAGCCGAGCCGCAGTTATCCCCTGCTGCGGCCCACCCCGGCCACCGGCAGCCACGCGGACGCGAACGGCCCGGAGTGGGGGCTCACCAACATCAACGCCCCGCAGGTGTGGAGCGAACTCGGCGACCGGGGCGACGGCGTGGTCGTCGCCACGATCGACAGCGGCGTCCAGTACGACCACCCGGCGCTGGTCGGGGCGTACCGCGGCAACCTCGGCGGTGGCGTCTTCAACCACGACCACAACTGGTACGACCCGGCCGGCGGGTGCCCCAGCGCCGCGCCCTGCGACAACGTCGGCCACGGCACACACACCACCGGCACGATGGTCGGCGACGACGGTGCGGGCAACCAGATCGGCGTCGCTCCCGGCGCGAAGTGGATCGCCGCGAAGGGCTGCGAGACCGACTCCTGCACCGACGCCTCGCTGCTCGCCGCCGGCCAGTGGGTGCTGGCCCCGACCGACCTGAACGGGCAGAACCCCCGCCCCGACCTGCGCCCCGACGTGGTCAACAACTCGTGGGGCGGCGCCGGCGGCGACCCGTGGTTCGAGCAGACCATCGCGGCCTGGCGCGCTGCCGGCATCTTCGGGGTCTTCTCCGCCGGCAACGACGGCCCGGCCTGCGGCAGCGCCGGCTCACCCGGAGACAACGCCAACGCGTACGCCGTCGGCTCGTACGACGTGCAGAACACCATCTCCGACTTCTCCGGGCGGGGCGCCGGCACCGAAGGACGGTCGTACAAGCCGAACGTGGCCGCGCCCGGCAGCAACGTGCGCTCCAGTGTTCCCGGCGACTCCTACGCCGCGTACGACGGCACCTCGATGGCCGCGCCGCACGTCTCCGGCACGGTGGCGCTGCTCTGGTCGGCCGCGCCGACCCTCCGGGGCGACGTCGCCGGAACCGAGGAGCTGCTGGACCGCACCGCCCGCGACGTCGACGCCACCGCCTGCGGAGGCACCGCCGCCGACAACAACGTGTTCGGCGAAGGTCGGCTGGACGCGTACGCGGCGACGCGGGCCGCGCCGCGCGGCGCCGTCGGACGGATCACCGGCACGGTCACCACGGCCGGCGGCGGCGACCCGATCGCCGGCGCGACCGTCGGCGACGGCGCCCGCAGCGTCACCACCGGCGCGGACGGCCGGTACGCGCTGACCGTGCCGGCCGGCGAGGCGACGGTCACCGTCAGCGCCTACGGGTACGCCGGACAGAGCGCCACCGTCACCGTCACCGAGGGCGGGGCGGTCACCCGGGACTTCGCCCTGACGGCCAACCCGACGGTCACCGTGGCCGGCCAGGTCACCGACGCCTCCGGGCACGGCTGGCCGCTCTACGCCCGGATCGAGGTCACCGGCCGTCCCGGTGGACCGGTGTTCACCGACCCGGCCACCGGCCGGTACTCGTTCACCGTGCCCGGCAACGCCACGTACCGGCTCACCGTCACCGCCCGCTATCCCGGCTACCGCACGGTCACCCGGGACGTGGTCACCGGCGGCGACCCCGTGACGGCCGACCTCGCCGTACCGGTCGAGACCGGATGCACGGCGGCCGGCTACACCGGCAGCTTCGGCAACCCGCTGCTGCGGGAGAGCTTCGACAGCGCCGCGACGCCGGACGGCTGGTCGGTACGGGACCGCACCGACGACGGCGGCTGGACCTTCACCGACGCGGGCGAGCGGGGCAACCTCACCGGCGGCAGCGGCGCCTTCGCCATCGCCGACAGCGACCGTCTCGGCTCCGGCCGGACCCAGGACACCGACCTGGTGACCCCGAGCGTCGACCTGCGCGGCACGCCGGCGCCGGTGCTGCGTTTCCACAGCGACTGGCGGGCGGTCGGCGTGAGCGACACCGCCGACGTGGACGTCTCCACCGACGGCGGCGCCACCTGGACCACGGTCTGGCACCAGACCACCAGCCGGCGCGGGCCGGTCGTCGAGGAGGTGCCACTCGACCCGGCGGCCGGGGCCGCCACGGTACGGGTCCGGTTCCGCTTCCACGGCAGCTTCGCCTGGTGGTGGCAGGTGGACGACGTGCAGGTGGTCAACCGCGACTGCGTACCCGCCCCGGGCGGGCTGGTGCTCGGGGTGACCACCGACCGCAACACCGACACGCCGCTCGACGGGGTCACCGTGGTCAGCGCCGACCGCCCGCAGGACCGGGGCAGGTCGGCGCCGACGCCGGACGACCCGACGATGCCGGACGGCTTCTACTGGCTGTTCTCCGGGCTGACCGGGGCACACCGGTTCACCGCCAGCCGGACGCCGTACCAGGTGGCCGCCGAGACGGCGAGCGTGCCGGCCGACGGTGTCCGCCGCCTGGACGTCGCGCTGGCGGCCGGTCGCCTCACCGTCACACCGACGACCGTCCGGTCGTCCCAGCCGTACGGCAGCACCCGGACCGCGAAGCTGACGGTACGCAACACCGGCAGCGCGCCGGCCGCCGTCAACCTGGTGGAGCGCAACGGGCGGTTCGATGCGCCGTCCAGAGCCGGAGCGCCCCTGCGGGAGCAGCGGATCAAGGGGATCAGCAAGACCCGTACGGGCACCGCGTACGGCGCGTCCGGGACCGGGACCGGGACGCAGGACGCCTGGACCGGTATCGCCACCCTTCCGGCGGCGGTCTACGACAACGCGGCGGCCACCCTCGACGGCAAGGTGTACTCCGTCGGCGGCGGTGGCGGCAGCGGGCTGGAGCGCAAGGCCTGGCGCTACGACCCCGACACGGACACCTGGGCGGCGCTGCCCGACCTGCCGAGCGGCCGGGCGAAGCCGGTCGCGGCGGCCGTCGGCGGCAAGCTGTACGTCCTCGGTGGCTGGGGCGTCGACGACGACACCGTCGCCTCCGTGGACGTGTTCGACCCGGCCACCGACACGTGGAGCACGCTGGCCGGGCCTGGCAACCCGTTCCCCGTGGCGGCGGCCGGCGGGGCGGTCACCGGCGGGAAGATCTACCTGGTCGGTGGCTGCCAGGACAACGACTGCGCCGAATCGGACCGGCTCGTCGTCCTCGACCCGACCACCGGCACGTTCCGCACCGGCGCGGCGTACCCGCACCCGGTGTCCTGGCTCTCCTGCGGCGGGATCGGCAGCGCGGTCTACTGCGCCGGTGGCACCGGCGACGCCGACTACACCGACGCCTACCGGTACGACCCGGCGGCCGACGCGTGGCATCCCCTGCCCGACCTGCCGGTGGACCTCTGGGGCGCCCAGTACGCGGCGGCCGGTGACCTCCTGGTCCTGGCCGGTGGAGTCACGGCGGCGTCCACCACGGTCACCAACCGGACCATCGCGTACGACCCGGTGGCGGGGAGTTGGCGCGACCTGCCCAACGTCCAGTCCGGTCGGTACCGGGGCGCTGCCGCCTGCGGCGCGTACCGGATCGGCGGTTCGCCGTCCCCCTTCGTCGGCTCCCCGGACGCCGAACGGCTCAGCGGCCTGGAGCTGTGCGCCGGGGAGGCGGACCTACCCTGGCTGACCACCAAGCCGGGCACGTTCACCCTCGCGCCGGGGGCCTCCCGGACGGTCACCGTCAAGATGCGTGCCACGGCCGCCGCCGATGTGGCCCAGCCGGGCACCTACTCAGGCGAGCTGGGTATCGCGTCCGACACGCCGTACCGGGTTCCGGCGGTGCCGGCGCGGATGACCGTCTCGCCGCCGGCGAGCTGGGGCCGGATCCAGGGCAGCGTCACCGGGGTCACCTGCACCGGCGCGACCGTCGGGGTCGCGGCGACGGTACGGGTCAACCGGGTGGGTAGGACGACCGGCTGGACCCTGACCGCGAACCCGCAGGGCCGGTACGTCTGGTGGCTGCCCAAGGGCCGCTACGAGGTGATCGTCGCCAAGGACGGGTGGATACCGCAGACGCGGCGCACCCGCATCAGGGCGGGCCTCGTCGAGACCGTCGACGTCGTCCTCGCCCCGGTCTCGTCCTGCACGAGAGCCACCGGCATCTGACCGTGCCTACGGGTGACCGGCGGCTACCAGGCCGCCGGTCACCCCGCACCGGTCGTCTTGTCGGACTCTCCCCCGGCACACTGTCATCTAACCGACACCGACACATCCACAAAGCCAATGCCATCGATGAACGGTGGGTAGTGGACTAGTGACGCGAGCATCCACGAGGTGGTCCGCGTCGTCGGAGGGAGGCAGTAGGGTGACGCCAATAGCGACGTCGTCGGCGGCGAGAGGACCAGCAATGGGCACCGCCATCGTCAAGACCCCGCAGGAGCTACGCGAGTGGCGAGAGCGTCTCCTGGAACGCGTCCACATGACCAAGGAAACGCTGTACGACCTGGGGCGCAACTTCGAGCTTCGAGCCGACGAACGCGGCATCTACGAGATGGTTCGCTCTATCGACTACCTGCTCGGCGATGACGACTGACGGCCTCGCCGTCCCTCCCGATCTCATCGCCAGAGCCAGCGCCTTCGCCGACGACATTACCGCCCGAGTGCACCGGGTGGTCAGAACGGAGAAGAGCCTGTCGGCACTGCTGATGCCCGGCCGAAACGGCGGCCGGGTCATGGTGGGCATCGTCGAGGGGGACAACTTCGGCACCTTCCCCCTGTACATCGACAACCGGCACCGCCTCGATTTGCTGGTCAAGTTCAACTGCTGCCTGGATTCGAGTGGCAAGCATCTGGCCACGGATTCGTCCTGGCTCCATGTCACCATGAAGGGCGACAAGGCACCGCTGTTCCGCTACGAGTACGTCCGAGAGGCCCAGAGCGGGGTGCCCTGCGCCCACCTGCACGTACACGGCCACCGCGACGAGTTCGCCTTCGTGATGCAGGACGGGGCACGAGGACGCCCCAAGGCGCGCAAAAGACGGCACGAAGTGCCCCGGCTGGCGAAGTTTCACTTCCCGCTCGGCGGACACCGCTTCCGGCCCTGCGTCGAGGACGTTCTCCAGGCCGTCGTGGAGGAGTTCTGCGTCGACACCGTGCCCGGATGGCGGGACGCAGTGGACGAGGGCCGCGAGGAGTGGCGCCGGCTACAACTGCTCGCCGCGGTCCGCGACGCCCCCGGCGTCGCGGTGCAGGCACTCGATGAGCTGGACTACAAGATCGCTCCGCCCGACTCGGTACCAGCCGACAACCCGGGCAGGATGCGCGCCTACTGACCGCTCCACGACGACCGGGGCCGGCCACCCAGGAGGGTGACCGGCCCCGGTCGATCAGAGCGGTGGGTCAGGCGACGGTGACGGACACCTCGTTGATGCCCCGGCCGGCGGTGACGGCGGTGTCGCCGTTGCCGTGCCGGGACAGCGCCCGCAGCGTCCAGGCGCCGGGTGCGGCGAAGAACCGGAACTGGCCGGCGGCCGAGGTGACCACCTCGGCGGTGAACTCGCCGGTCGAGTCGAGCAGCCGGACGTACGCGCCCGGCACGACCTCGTCCGCCGCCGACCGGACGACGCCGGTGATGACGGTCTCCTTCTCAAGGTCCAGGCTGGCCGGCAGGGGCGCGGCCTGGTCAGGTGCGGCGCAGCCCGCAGCGGTGGGAGCGGTCATCGTCAGGCCTCCCCTGGCTCGTCGCCGAGCGCGACCGGCACGCCGACCAGCGAGCCGTACTCGGTCCAGGAGCCGTCGTAGTTCTTCACGTTGCGGTGACCGAGCAGCTCCTGCAGCACGAACCAGGTGTGCGAGGAGCGCTCGCCGATCCGGCAGTACGCGATGGTCTCCTTGCTGTCGTCCAGCCCCGCGTCGCCGTAGATCTTGCGCAGCTCGTCGTCGGACCGGAAGGTGCCGTCCTCGTTGGCCGCCTTGGACCACGGGACGCTGATCGCCGTCGGGATGTGACCGGCCCGCTGCGCCTGCTCCTGCGGCAGGTGGGCGGGGGCCAGCAGCCGGCCGGCGAACTCGTCGGGGCTGCGCACGTCGACCAGGTTCTTGGTGCCGATCGCGGCGACGACCTCGTCGCGGAAGGCCCGGATGGAGGTGTCCGGCTCCTGCGCGACGTACTGGGTCGCCGGGCGGGGCGTCGTCTCGGTGACGAGCGGGCGGGCGTCCAGCTCCCACTTCTTGCGACCACCGTCGAGCAGCTTGACGTCGCGGTGGCCGTAGAGCTTGAAGTACCAGTAGGCGTACGCCGCGAACCAGTTGTTGTTGCCGCCGTAGAGGATCACGGTGTCGTCGTTGCTGATGCCCCGCTCGGACAGCAGCGCCTCGAACTGGGCCTTGTTGACGAAGTCCCGGCGGACCGGGTCCTGGAGGTCGGTCTTCCAGTCGACCTTGATAGCGCCGGCGATGTGGCCGGTCTCGTAGGCCGAGGTGTCTTCGTCGACCTCGACGAAGACGACGCCCGGGGCGTCGAGGTTCTTCTCGGCCCACTCGGCCGAGACGAGTGCGGTGTCGCGACTCATCGATTCACTCCCTGGTGAGGATGGATGGTGAGCCAACGCGCGAATATCGATGGGTTGAACTGTCGCACCGCGCGCGGGACCCAGCGGAAGGACGGGATCACGGGTTCGTGCGACGGCGCCGCTGCCGGGCGTTCGGTGGGATCACCGGAAAGGGTCGAGGACCCTGCGTGCCGGTGGCCGCCGTCAGGCGGCCGAAAACAGCCCCGCCGTCAGATGACAGGGCGACACAGGCAGGTGGCCACGCGGCACAGGTCGACCGCGCGCCGTTTGGTGAGGTGGGTCCCCATGGTCAGGCAGCCTACCAGCGATCCGGAGGGCTGCCACCGTGCCGACCACCATCCGGGAATCGTCCGGCTGCCGGGCCGCTGTGGCGTCCCAGCGGACCGGGCTGTCGACGCACGACTCAGCTGACCGAGTTGATCGGTACGTTCTTCGCGTCGGCGGTGACGGCCAGCCCTTCGGGCAGCGGCTGGACCTTGCGGACCGTGAGTTGGAACGGCAGGTCGGGCAGCGGCACGTCGATGGAGATGCTCTTTGCGTAGTTGCTGAGGATCGTGCGGGCCAGCGGCAGGTTCGGGAGCCCGGCGGCGTCCAGGTTGTTGAAGCGCAGGGCGACCGCGCCGTTCTTGGCGACGGTGACGTCGGCGGTGCCGGCGACGGTGAACTTCGTGCCGAGGATGTCGACCGGGGCGCTGACGGCCAGCTTGCCGCCCTGCTCGCCGAGGGTGAGGCCGGGTCGCTTCAGCAGCGCGGCGAGGCTCTCGTAGCTGATCGTGCCGGTGCCGTCGACCGTGTCGGCCACGACGTCGCCCTGCCCGGTCCGCAGCGTGTCCAGCGACGCCCGCACGTTGCGGGCGTCGACGTCCAGCACCGGCAGCCGTACGGCGTCACCGTCGACCGAGGCCTGCACGTCCCGCAGCGAGATGGAGATCCGCTCGTACCGCCCGTCGAGCACCTGCGTGAGGAACGGCATTCCACCGACCTCGACGTCGGGCGCCGCGGACTGCGCGCCCTGGTTGCTGATCTCCTGGCTGACCCGTTCGGCGATGAGCCGCTCGGCCACCCCGACCGCCACCCGGTCGGCGACCACCAGCAGGCCCGCCACCACGAGGAGCAGGACGACCAGGCCGATGAGCAGCTTGCGTCCGCGCCGTTGGGGCCGGGCCTGCTGCTGGTCGTCGACCGGATACTCCTGGGCCACGCCGCCTCCTGTCTCCGCCCGCCGCGACACGGCGGGTCGTCCGAACCGGTGCCGCTGCGCGGCGCACCCGTAGGTACCCGAGCGGCACCGACCTCAACCGTGGGCTCAGAGGAAGAGCATGCACATGGCGTACGCGGCGGGCGCAGCCAGGGCGAACCCGCCGAGCGGCCCCTGCATGTGCCGGGCGACCCACATGGTGGGCGGCTCTCCGGCCATGAGGCGACCTGCCTCCGCGTACCCCACCGCGAGGTCGGTGAGGACGGCGGTGACGGCCGCGACCAGGCCGATCACCGCGGCCCTGGTCGGGGTGAAGGGTGCTACCAGATAGCCGCCGAGCAGCGCGCTGACCAGCGTGCCCACCATCGCGCCGCCGACGACGCCGGCCGCGCCCCGGGGCACCTGCGGGGCCAGCCGGGGCCACGGCAGCACCGCGTCGGTGAGCCGGGCGACGGTGAGCGCGACCCCGCTCGCGGTCAGGCAGACGGTGATCGCCTGGGTGCCGGCGGGGATGCGGCTGAGCACGATCAGGGTGCCGAAGGCCACGACGCCGACCACGATGAGCAGGGTGGCGCCGAGGGAGTCGGTGACCCGGACCCGGTCGACGCGGCGGACCAGTTGGCCGAGCACGGCGGCGAGGAAGCCGCCGACGGCCAGGTAGCCCAGCGGCGCCAGGCCGGCGATGTCGCTCCGGACGGCGGCGACGTCGGCGGCCGCGGCGACGGCGGCGCTGATCCCGCCCACCAGCAGCAGCGCCGGTGGGCGCATGGCCATCGTCCAGGCGAGCACGAACAGCAGTTGGACGCCGAAGACGATGACGGCGAACGGCAGGCGGTGACCCGGGCCCGACGTCTGCGCGCCGAGCACCAAGCCCACGCCGAGCAGCGCGGCGAAGCCGGCGATGGTCAGCGCCAGCGGGCGGTGCACCTCGACCGGAGGGACGACCTCCTCCTCCGGCTCGTCGGTCTCTTCCTCGGTACGACGGGCCGGCTCACCGGCGCGGCGGGCCCGGCGCGGTCCACCTCCACGGCGCTCGCCGTCGGCGACAGCCGGCCCGGTGCGCGGCGCGGGTGGGTGGCCACGGGTCGGAGCGGCCGGACCCGGACGGGGTCCGTCGGTCCACGAGTCGCGGCCGGCGTCCGGCGAGGTGGAGGGAAACACGCCCCGATCGTGCCAGATCGACCGCCCGGTGCAGTGGTCGCGGGTTTCAGTAACGTTAAAACCTGTGCCACGATCAGGGGCAAGCTAGACAAACGGGAAATGGCCTGACGGTGCAGCCGAGGCGATCGGCTACGCTCAACGCGTTACCCGCCCGTCAGCGACGCCGGGACCACGCAATTTCTCAGCGCACTCCCTCACGAGTGTGTCTGGTCGCGTGCGGCGATGCGCCGCCGGGACGGAGGTGATCGTGGAAATCCTGCTGCTGGTGACTGCGCGCGCAGGCGAACCGTCGGCTGTGTTGCCGGCTCTCGACCTGCTGCCACACTCGGTGCGCACCGCGCCGCGCGACGTCCGCACCCTTGTTGCCGGGCCCAGCCCCGACGCGGTGCTGGTGGACGCCCGGTCGGAGTTGAGCGAAGCTCGGGCGACCTGCCGGATGTTGCACGCCACCGGGCTCGGGGTGCCGCTGGTCGCGGTCGTCACCGAGGCCGGCCTGATCGCGCTGAACGCGGACTGGGGCGTCGATGACGTCATCCTCGCCTCGGCCGGTCCCGCCGAGGTGGAGGCCCGGCTGCGGCTCGCGGTCGGCCGCCTGAGCAACGCGACGGCCGGCGCCGGCGGCTCGATCCGGGCCGGGGAACTCACCATCGACCCGGACACGTACGCGGCGAAGCTCAAGGGCCGCCCGCTCGACCTCACCTACAAGGAGTTCGAGCTGCTGAAGTTCCTGGCCCAGCACCCGGGCCGGGTGTTCACGCGCGACCAGCTGCTGCGCGAGGTCTGGGGATACGACTACTTCGGCGGCACCCGGACGGTGGACGTGCACGTCCGACGGCTGCGCGCCAAGCTCGGCTCGGAGTACGAGTCGATGATCGGCACGGTCCGCCAGGTGGGCTACAAGTTCGTCGTACCCCCGTCGCGTTCGCTGCCGGAGACGGAGCACGCGCCGTTGCCCGTCTAGCTTCGCCCGATTCCCCATATGCCCCTTTTGCGCAGCTTGGCAGTCCTATTCTGACTGCCGGGTTTGTCGCAAAAGGGGGCAAGGGTGCGCGCAGGTAACACGGGGGCGACGGGCCGGGGGCTCCGGCCGACCGGGTGGAAGCCGTGACGCGGGTCAGCTCGACCGCGCGCGTGGCAGGGATCGTGACAGTGGTGGTGGCGGCGCTGCTCGGCTCCGCGTACGTGCTGGGCCGTAGCCTCGTCCCGGACCAGACCCGGCAGCACGCCACGGGCGTCACCACCGACGCCACCGGGCCCCACTACGCCGACCAGCCTCCCGAGCAGCCGTCGACCGAACACCCGAGCACCAGCCAGAGCGCCGCCGGTCCCGCCGAGGCCAGCCAGGACGGCACGGGCCGGGACGCCGGGGGCGACAAGCTGTTCGGCGCCCACACGGACACCGGCACCGCCCGCCTCGCGCTGACCTTCGACGACGGGCCGGACCCGCGCTACACCCCCCAGGTCCTCGCGCTGCTGCGCGAGTACGACGTCAAGGCCACGTTCTGCGTGGTGGGCGAGAACGCCCAGGACCACCCCGACCTGATCCAGGCGATCGTGGCGGACGGCCACACGCTCTGCAACCACTCCTGGCACCACGACGTCTCGCTGGGCAACCGGTCCGCCGACCAGATCCGCACCGACCTGATCCGCACCAACGAGGCCATCCGGGCAGCCGTGCCGGACGTCCCGGTCGTCTGGTACCGCCAACCCGGCGGCGCCTGGACCTACCCGGTGGTGTCGGTGTCCCGGCAACTCGGCATGACCCCGCTGCACTGGTCGGTGGACCCGTCAGACTGGCAGGCGCCCGGAGCCAACAAGATCGCCACCACGGTGCTCACGCAGGCGCAACCCGGGGCGGTCGTCCTCATGCACGACGCGGGCGGCGACCGGCAGGGCACGGTCGACGCGCTGCGCCGGATCCTGCCCGAACTCACCGCACGGTACGAGCTGGAGGCGCTGCCCACCGACCCCACGTGAGGCGGCCACCTTCCTCGGGCGACGGGTCCGGGACGCTACTCGGGCGACAGTCCGGGACGCGCCTGACGCAACGGCTACGGTGACGGGATGAGCAGCGCGGAACCGACCAGCGACCAGGTCACCCGGACCGACCGACTGTCCCCCGCGGAGATCGCCGGCGTACTGGCCCTGGCCCGAACGGCGGGCGACACCGACGGCGCGGACCCGCTGGACGAGCACGTCCTGCTCCGCCTGCGTGACGCGGACGCTCCGGCCGTACACCTGCTCGCCCGCGCCGACGACGGCACGCTGACCGGGTACGCGCACCTGGACACCACCGACCCGGTGGACGGGATCGGTGTCGAGTTGGTGGTGCACCCGGCGTACCGGCGGCGCGGCACCGGCCGCGCGCTGGCCCGGGGTGTGCTCGCCTCGGCGACCGGACCGCTGCGGGCGTGGGCGCACGGCGACCACCCGTCGGCGGCGGCGCTCGCCGTGGACCTGGGGTTCGCCCGTGCGCGGGTGCTCTGGCAGCTCCGCCGACCGTTGGCGGCTCCACTGGGCGAGCCGCGCCTGCCCGACGGGGTGGCGCTGCGCGCGTTCCGGCCGGGGGCGGACGACACGGCGTGGCTGGCCCTGAACGCGCGGGCCTTCGCCGAGCACCCCGAGCAGGGCCGGTGGACCCCGGACGACCTGCGGCTCCGCCTCGCCGAGCCGTGGTTCGACCCGGCCGGCTTCCTGCTCGCCGAGGAGACCTCGACCGGTCGACTGCTCGGCTTTCACTGGACGAAGGTGCACGAACGGCCCGGGTCGGCCCGGATCGGCGAGGTGTACGTGCTCGGGGTGGAGCCGACCGCGCACGGCGGCGGCCTGGGCCGGGCGCTGACCACGGCGGGGCTCGCGTACCTGCGGGACAGGCGGGGCCTGGACCGGGTGATGCTCTACGTCGACGACTCGAACACCGGGGCGGTCGCGCTGTACGAGCGGCTGGGCTTCGCCCGGTGGTCCGCGCACATCAACTACCACCTCGGCTGAGCGGCAACGGGCACTGAAGTGCCCCGGTTCACTTAACGGACAACTCACCCTCAGCGAGCGGTCACCTCGGGGGCCGGACCTGTTCACCCTGCGTTCACTTGCGACCGGCGAACCGGCTACCTGGCACTTCTAACTTTCGTGTCAGCCGGTCAGTGCCGGTCCTCGGGCCCCGGGATCGGGGCGCCAAGTCAGACGCGAAGGGAAACCCCTCAGGTGAAGCTCCAGCGGTACGGCACTATTGCCTGCCTCGCTCTTGCCGCGACGCTCGGCCTCAGTGCATGCGGCTCGGACAACAACGAGCCCACTTCCGGCGCCAGCGCCTCGGGCTCCGCCGCCGCGGTCGACTGCGGTACCGGCACGGTGAACGCACAGGGCTCGTCGGCCCAGAAGAACGCCATGGCCGAGTGGATCAAGGCGTACCAGCAGAAGTGCGCCGGCACCACCATCAACTACGAGGCTTCCGGTTCGGGCGCCGGCATCCAGGCGTTCATCGCCGGGACCGCCGACTTCGCGGGCTCCGACTCCGCGCTCAAGCCGGAGGAGCAGCCGCAGGCCGACGCCAAGTGCGCCGGCGGCAAGGCTCTCAACCTGCCCATGGTGATCGGCCCGGTCGCGGTCGTTTACAACGCCGGCAGCGGCGTGGACAACCTGCAGTTCAAGCCGGCCACCCTGGCGAAGATCTTCGCCGGCAAGGTCACCAAGTGGGACGACCCGGCCATCAAGGCGGACAACCCGGACGCAAAGCTTCCGTCCGCCGCCATCCAGACGGTCCACCGCTCGGACGAGTCGGGCACCACCGACAACTTCACCAAGTACCTGTCGAAGACCGCCGAGTCGGACTGGACCTTCAGCAACGCCAAGGCGTGGAAGGCCCCGGGTGGTATTGGTGCCGCCAAGTCCGACGGTGTGGCCAGCAAGGTCAAGAGCACGGTCGGCACGATCAGCTACGTCGAGTGGTCGTACGCCGAGAACTCCAGCCTGAACATGGCCAAGGTGCAGAACGGTGCCGGCGAGTGGGCCGCGCTGACCGCTGAGTCGGCCGGCAAGACCATCGCCGGGGCGAAGATCGAGGGCCAGGGCGACGACCTCAAGCTGTCGATCGACTACAACACCAAGGAGGCCGGGGCCTACCCGATCGTCCTGGCGACGTACGAGGTCGTCTGCAGCAAGGGCCTCGCGGCCGACAAGCTGAAGCTGGTCAAGGGTCTGCTGAGCCACGCCGCCAGCGCTGAGGGCCAGAACTCCCTGACCGACCTCGGCTACGCCCCGCTGCCCGAGACGGTCCGCACCAAGGTCGAGACCGCGGTCAAGAACCTCTCCTGATCCGAGACCACCACACCTCCGCAACCGAATCGAGCGAGCAGATGGGTGAAACCCCTCACCGCTCGGCCGACGCCGGCACCGGTGGGACGCGCGTGACCCAGAGTCACGAGTGGCCCGCCGGTGCCTCGGCGCGTGTGGCCGAGGCACCAGTCAGCACCCGTTTCCCGGGCGGCACCGGGCTGGGCGGCGGCGGCGACACGCTGCCCCGAAACCGGAAGTTCGGGGCCGAGCGGGCCTTCCGTGGCCTCACCCTGGCTGCCGGAACGACAGTGTTGGTCATCATCGTGGCCATCGCGGTCTTCCTGATCGCGAAGGCGATCCCGGCCCTACGCGCCAACTCCGCGAACTTCTGGACCTTCGAAGGCTGGTTTCCGAACGACAACCCGCCCACGTTCGGCATCGGCGCTCTCGCCTTCGGCACCGTGCTCACCGCCACCCTGGCGCTGCTCATGGCCGTACCTGTGGCAATGGGCATCGCGCTCTACCTCTCCCACTACGCTCCGCGCAGGCTTGGCAACAGCCTCGGCTTCCTGATCGACCTGCTGGCTGCCGTACCCAGCGTGGTGTTCGGCCTCTGGGGTCGCGACTACCTCATCGGCCCGGTGTCGGACCTCTCTGTCTGGCTCAACAAGTACTTCAGCTGGATCCCGATCTTCGGCGGCGACGGCCCCTACGGCAACTCGATCCTGCTCGGTTCTCTGGTACTGGCCATCATGATCCTGCCGATCGTCACCTCGCTCACCCGCGAGGTGTTCCTCCAGACGCCGAAGGCCAACGAGGAAGCCGCCATCGCCCTGGGCGCCACCCGTTGGGAGATGCTCCGCACTGCGGTGCTGCCGTACGGCCGTCCCGGCATCATCGCCGCGGTCATGCTCGGCCTGGGCCGAGCGCTGGGCGAGACCATCGCGCTGGCGTTGACCCTCGGCTCCACCTACGCCATCTCGTTCAACCTGCTCGAGTCCGGTGGTAACACCATCGCGGCCAACATCGCCAACCGATTCGCCGAGGCGAACGAGACCGGTCGGGGCGCCCTGATCGCCTCCGGCCTCGTGTTGTTCGCGATCACCTTGATCGTCAACATCATCGCGCGGGCGATCATCTACCGCCGCCGGGAGTTCACGGAGTCCGCCGCATGACCACAACCGTCACCTCCCACCGCACCCGGCCGCCGGCCCAGCCGGCTTCACTGCGGGCCCGGCGGCTGCCCTGGTACGCCGCACCGGTCATCGCCGTGGCGGCCCTCGCACTCTCCGCCGTGATCGTTTACGGCGGAGACATCGGCGGCCCGGTCCTCGTCGTCGTCCTCGGCGCGATCCTCTACCTGGCCGGGCTCTTCGCTGCGGCCAACGTGGTCGAGGGGCGTCGATCGGCCCGCAACCGTACCTGGAGCGCGCTGATCCACTCCGCGTTCGTGCTGGCGGTGCTGCCGCTCATCTCGGTCGTCTGGACGCTGGTCAGCAAGGGCACCGAGCGGCTGGACGGCAACTTCTTCCAGACCTCGATGAACAACATCGGGGCCCGGGACGCCAACGGCGGCGCGTACCACGCGATCATCGGCACGCTGGAGCAGGTCGGCATCGCCACCCTGATCACCGTCCCGCTCGGCATCCTCTGCGCCATCTACATCGTCGAGTACGGGCGGGGTCGGTTCGCCTTCGCGATCCGGTTCTTCGTGGACGTCATGACGGGCATCCCGTCGATCGTCACCGGCCTCTTCGTGCTGGCGTTCTGGGTGCTGATCGTGTCGCCCTGGTTCAACGACGGCCGGCCGAGCTTCTCCGGCTTCGCCGCCGCGCTGGCCCTTGCCGTACTGATGCTGCCCACGATCGTCCGGTCCACCGAGGAGATGCTCCGCCTCGTGCCGGCCCCACTGCGCGAGGGCGCATACGCGCTCGGCGTACCCAAATGGAAGACGATCCTGCGGGTGGTCCTGCCGACGGCACTGCCCGGCATCGTCACGGGCGTCATGCTCGCCATCGCCCGCGCGGCCGGCGAGACCGCGCCGGTGCTCCTGGTCGCCGGCGGCGGCGCCGCGATCAACTTCAACCCCTTCGAGAACAACCAGTCGTCGCTGGCCCTCTTCGTCTACCAGCAGGCCGGCGAGGCGTCGAAGTATTCGCCGGCACGGGCGTGGACCGCGGCACTCACCCTGGTCGCCCTCGTGCTCATCCTGACGATCGCGGCGAAGCTGCTGGCCCGTCGCAACAGGCTCAGCCGATGAACCCCGGAGGTACCACCATGGCCAAGCGCGTCTCCGCCTCGAACGTCACCGCGTACTACGGCGGCTTCAAGGCGATCGAGAACATCAACCTGACCGTCGAGCCGAAGACCGTCACCGCTCTCATCGGGCCGTCCGGTTGCGGCAAGTCGACGTTCCTGCGGTCGATCAACCGGATGCACGAGGTGCTGCCGGGGGCCCGCGTCGAGGGCAGCCTGACCATCGACGACCAGGACATCTACGACCGGGACGTGGACGTCACCGCGGTCCGGCGCACGATCGGCATGGTCTTCCAGCGGCCGAACCCGTTCCCGACCATGAGCATCTTCGAGAACGTGGTGGCCGGGCTGAAGCTCAACGGGGTCCGCAAGAAGTCGATCCTGGAGGACGCGGCCGAGAAGGCCCTGCGTTCGGCGAACCTGTGGGACGAGGTCAAGGACCGCCTCGGCAAGCCGGGCGCGGGCCTCTCCGGCGGTCAGCAGCAGCGGCTCTGCATCGCCCGGACCATCGCGGTCGAGCCGCAGGTCGTG
Source organism: Micromonospora sp. NPDC049662 (assembly GCF_040675055.1). Taxonomy (NCBI): domain Bacteria; kingdom Bacillati; phylum Actinomycetota; class Actinomycetes; order Micromonosporales; family Micromonosporaceae; genus Micromonospora; species Micromonospora sp. NPDC049662. The sequence continues at coordinate 147,129 of NZ_JBFAOC010000003.1, read as the reverse complement.
CTGATGGACGAGCCCTGCTCGGCCCTGGACCCGATCTCCACGCTGGCCATCGAGGACCTGATGTTCCAGCTCAAGGACAAGTTCACGATCATCATCGTGACCCACAACATGCAGCAGGCCGCCCGGGTGTCGGACCGGACCGCCTTCTTCTCGATCGAGAAGACCGGCGACCCGGGCCGGCTGATCGAGTACGACAACACCCAGAAGATCTTCAGCAACCCGAGCGTGAAGAAGACCGAGGACTACATCACCGGCCGCTTCGGCTGAGCCGCCGGACTGCACTCGACGACGCTGGCGGCGGGCTCAGCTCAGGACGAAGCGGGGCTCGCCGTTCGGCGGCAGGTCCAGGCGTGGGGTGACGGGGGTGGCGGCGTCGCGATCCGCCGCCGCGCTTGCCACTCCCGCCAGGTCGCCGGCCGCCGCAATCTGGGCCAGCGTTACCAGGGTCGGTGGCAGCATGGTCAGCTCGCCGGCCTGGGCCCGGGCCAGCGCGTCCGCCGGCCGGATCCACAGCGTGTGGTCGGCCTCGCCGGAGACGTCGCGGGTCCGCTGTCCGGCCGGCAGCAGGGCCACGAAGAAGTACGTGTCGAAGCGGCGCGGCTCGAACTCCGGAGTGATCCACCGGCTCCAGGGCAACAGCAGATCAGACCGCAGGGTGAGTCGGCGGTCGGCGAGCAGTGCGGCGAAGCCCAGCCGACGCCCCTCCAGGTCCTGCCGGGCCGTCTCCCAGTCGTCTCCGCTGACGTCACCCACCACCGTCGCCGGGCCGGGCCCGGCGAGCAGCACACCCGCCTCCTCGAAGACCTCCCGGGCGGCAGCGCAGACCACCGCCTGGGCGGCGTCCGCGCCCACTCCGAGCCGCCCCGCCCAGTCGGTCGGCGTCGGCCCAGCCCAGTCCAGGTGCGCGTCGGAGTCGGAGCGGTCCACCCCGCCGCCGGGGAAGGCGTACATCCCGCCGAAGGTCATGGCGGCGACCCGGCGGATGACGTACACCTCGAAGTCGGTGTCGGTCGGACGCAGCAGCAGCACGGTGGCCGCGACCCGCGGCGTCGCCGGGCTGCCGCCCTCGGCCTGGAACCGGCGGGCGTGCTCGACCAGGGCGGCCGGCGCGGCGAAGCCGTCGCTGTCGATCGTCATGCCCGCGAGCCTAGTGTCCGGCCCCGCTGTCGCCGGGCGAGCGTCAGGCGACGAGGCAGCCGGCTCGGTGCGACCGGTCGCCGCCGCGAGCGTGATGACTGTGTGGCATCAATATGCCGCACAGTCATCACGCTCATCGCGGCGTCAGGCCCGGGACCACCGCACCGCTGGCCGGGCAGAGACGGGCTGGGCAGCAGCGGGCCGTTCAGCTGGCTCGGCTAGCGTTCGACGCATGACTCGTTGGGGCATCCTGGCCACCGGCCACATCGCCAGCCGTTTCGCCGAAGACCTCCGGCTGGTGCCGGACGCCGAACTGGTCGCGGTCGGCTCCCGCTCCGCCGACAGCGCGCGGCGGTTCGCGGACACGTACGGCGCGCAGCGGGCGTACGGCTCCTGGGTGGGGCTGGCCGCCGACCCTGAGGTCGACGTGATCTACGTGGCCACTCCGCACGCCGCGCACCACGAGGCGGCGCTGACCTGCCTGACCGCCGGCCGCGCGGTGCTGCTGGAGAAGCCGTTCACCCTCGACCTGGCCACCAGCACCGAGCTGGTGGACACCGCCCGCGCCGCCGGGGTCTTCCTCATGGAGGCCATGTGGATGCGGACTAACCCGCTCATCCTCCGCGCGGTCGAGCTGATCGCCGAGGGCGCCATCGGCACGGTGCGCAACGTGCGGGCCGACTTCGGGGTGGCCGGGCCGTTCCCGCCGGAGCACCGGATGCGCAACCCGGCGCTGGGTGGGGGCGCGCTGCTCGACCTGGGGATCTACCCGATCAGCCTGGCGCACCTGCTGCTGGGCGTGCCGCAGCACATCCGCTCCTGGGCGCACCTGGGCCCGGAGGGGACCGACGAGAACACCGGCATCCTCCTCGGGTACGACAGCGGGGCGGTGGCCACGCTGAGCTGCGGCATGGTCGGCGCGAGTTCGTTGGCTGCCTCGATCACCGGCAGCGCCGGCCGTATCGACCTGCCGGAGCCGTTCTTCCGGCCGGCCTCGCTGACCCTGTACCGGGACGGCGCCGAGCCCGAGACGATCACCGCCGAGGAGGCCGGCAACGGCTACCAGTACGAGGCGATCGAGGTGGGGCGCTGCCTGGCCGCCGGGCTGACCGAGAGCCCGCTGGTGCCGCACACCACGACCCTCGAGGTGATGACCCTGCTGGACACGGTCCGGGAGCAGATCGGCGTGCGTTACGAGTGAACGCGAAACGGCCCCCGGACAGCCGGGGGCCGTTTCGGGCACGCGGACCGGTCAGCCGAAGAGCGGCCGGACCAGCAGGTAGGTGACGCAGGCGATCAGCGCGGCCGCCGGGAACGTGATGATCCAGGCGATCACGATGTTGCCGGCGACGTTCCAGCGGACCGCGGAGAGTCGCTTGGTCGCGCCCACGCCCATGATCGCCGAGGTGATCGTGTGGGTCGTGGAGATCGGGGCCTTGAGCACCAGGGCGTTGAAGTAGAGCACCGCGCTGGCCACCGTCTCGGCCGCGAAGCCCTCCGGCGGCCCGAGGTCGATGATCTTACGACCCAGGGTGCGGATGATCCGCCAACCACCGGCGTACGTGCCGAGGGCCAGCATGGTGGCCGAGGTCCAGAAGACCCAGCCCGGGATGTGGGTCTTGCTCTCCTGGAAGCCGCCGGTGTAGAGCGCCAGCACCACGATGCCCATCGTCTTGGCGGCGTCCTGCATGCCGTGGCCGACCGACATGGCGGCGGCGGAGACGGTCTGCGCGTGGCGGAAACCCCGGTTGAGCTTGCCCGGCTGACCCTTACGGAACAGCCAGAGGATCGCCAGCATCAGCAGGTAACCGAGGGTGAGGCCGACGATCGGCGAGAGCACCATCGGCAGGATGACCTTCTCGCCGATGTTGCCCCACTGCACGATGCCACCGCTGGACAGCAGGGTCGCGCCGACCAGGCCGCCGAAGAGCGCGTGCGAGGACGACGACGGCAGGCCGAAGTACCAGGTGATCAGGTTCCAGGCGATGGCGCCCAGCACCCCGGCGAAGACCACCCCGAGGCTGCTCACCCCCGTGGGGAGGGTGACCAGGCCGTCGCCGACGGTCTTCGCGACGCCGGCGCCGAAGTGGGCGCCGATGAAGTTGCCGACCGCGGCGAGGCCGAGGGCGATCCGGGGTGTCAGCGCGCGGGTGGAGACGCTTGTCGCGATCGCGTTGGCGGCGTCGTGGAAGCCGTTGGTGTAGTCGAACGCCAGGGCCACCGCGATCACCGCCAGGACGGCGATGAGTTCGGTAGACACCGGTTCAGGACTCCTTGACCGCGATGGTCTCGACCGTGTTGGCCACGTGCTCGAAGGCGTCGCAGGCGGCTTCCAACTCGTCGGCGACCTCCTTCATCTTCAGCACCGTCAACGCGTCGTACTCGCCGGAGAAGAGCCGGACGAGGAGCTGCCGGTTGATCCGGTCGCCCTCGTTCTCCAGCCGGTTGCACTCGATCCAGTAGTCCTCGAGATCCTTCATCGACTGCAGCCGGGGCATCGCCTCGGCCGTCAGCTTGGCCTGCTGGTCGAGCACGTTGACCATCTCGTGCAGTTCGCGGGGCAGCGCCGGCAGCTCGGTGAGCCCGTACAGGTAGAGCAGGTCGCCGACCGCCTCCAGGTGGTCCATCACGTCGTCGAGCAGCGAGCCGAGCCGGTAGATGTCCTCCCGGTCGAAGGGCGTGATGAAGGTCGAGTTGATCTTCTTGTAAAGATCATGCGTGATCTGGTCGCTGTCGTGCTCGACCTCGGTCAGTCGCTCGCTGACCGACTGCACGTCGACACCGGGCAGGGCCAGTTCGTTCAGCAGCGTGGTGCCCCGGACCAGGTTCTGCGCGGCCCTGGTGAAGAGCTCGTAGAAGGCGCCCTCGGTGGGGCGGAAGGAAAACTTCACAGCACAGACCTCGTCGCGTCGGTGGAAGGGTGGCGGCGTCCGTGGGCGTCCGCTCGGTGAATGCTAGGAAACGCCAGATCCGCAAATTCGCCGGCCCACCCCTGGTCGGACCACATTCACCGCTCGTTCACCTAGTGTTCATCTCGGGCGTCCCAGCCGTCCCCGCTCCCCCAGCAGCCAACCGCTCGCGCTCGTGCGCCACGTCGAAATCGGCAGGCGGATACCCCAGCCGGAGCGTGTCGAACGTCTCCTTCAGCAGATGGGCCACCGCCCAGTCCCGGTACCACTTACGGTCCGCCGGCACCACGAACCACGGCGCGGCGTCCGTGCCACACCGGCTCAGGGCCTCGGCGTACGCGGCCTGGTAGTCGTCCCAGTGCGACCGGGAGTCGACGTCCGACGGGTTGTACTTCCAGTGCTTACGCGGGTCCGTGAGCCGTTCCAGCAGCCGCTCGCCCTGCTCGGCGTACGAGATGTGCAGCATCACCTTGATCACGGTCACGCCATCCTCGGTCAACTCCCGCTCGAAGGAGTTGATCTCGTCGTACCGGGCCCGCCAGATCGCCTCCGGCACCAACGCGCCGACCCGGGCGATCAGCACGTCCTCGTAGTGCGACCGGTTGAACATGCCCACGTACCCCGCAGGCGGCAACTCCCGGCGGATCCGCCACAGGAAGTCGTGTTGCAACTCCTCCTCGGTCGGCGGCCCGAACGAGCGGATGTGCAGGCCCAGCGGGTTCATAGCGCCCGCCACCCGCTTGATCGTGCCGTCCTTGCCACCGCAGTCCATCGCCTGGAGCACCAGCAGCACCCGGTGCGCGGGACGCGTCGACCCGGCCTTCGCCATCGCGAACAGCATCTCCTGCTGGCGGCCCAACTCCTCGCCGATCAGCTCCACCTGCGCGCGGGCCCAGGTCTTGCGGCGTTCGCCCATCTCCTCGGCGGCCGGCAGGCCGGGCGTGGACCGGGGATCGATCGCGGCGAGATCCACCGGAGCGGTGACCCGCAACAGATCCCGCACGGACCCACCGCGCGGCGTCACGATCCGACCGCCCTGCTCCTGCCGGGATTCGCTCATCTGAGGATCATCGCCCACCCGCGCGCCATCCGCCCGGCGAGCCCGACGCGCCGGCTCAGACCACCAGGGCCAACCACTTACGGTACGAGGTGGCGAACGGTTCGGTGCCGTCGCCGAGAGCGCCGTACAACCACCGGGCCGCCGCCTCGGCCTCGACCACCACGTCGTCCGGGTAGCCGAAGCGGGCCCGGTGCTCGGCGAACTCGTCCTCGTCCAGCAGCTCCACCACGCCGGTGGCCCGCCGGCGGACCACGTCCAGGTCGAGATCGATCAGGTGGACGGTGTCGTCGGACTCCCAACGGGCCGGAGTGGCGATGTCGCAGTAGACCTCGCTGGTGCGCGGCGGGGGGTTGAACATGCACGTCCACCAGGCGTGGTGCGGCACCAGCAGGACGAAGGGGATCTTCTCCACCGACGGCCGGCCGTGGTAGACCGACTCGGTGCCGAACGGGACGCCGAGCCAGACGCCGAGGTCGTCCTCGGCGAGGCGGCGGGCCGGGTAGTCGCGGTGGGCGCTGCCGTCGTACTTGCGGTAGATCACTCGGACCACGTCGCTCGGCATGATTCGCACCCTAACCGATAGCGCCCACACGTCGTAGTGCCGCCGTAACCGGACGGCGCCGGCCGGCGGAGCCGACGGCGGGTACGCGCCACGCGGGCGGATGGGCGCGGTCGGTGTCGGCGGCGACGGGTACCGTCGCACGGTGACTCCGCCCCGCACCGCCACCGGTTCCGCCACCCCCTCGGCCCGTGGCGCAGGCCGGCGGCGGGGCGCCCGGCCCAGCGGCACGGAGCTGCTCGCGGCGGCGGTCGGCGCGGTCCCCGGCGGCACCGCGCGGCCCGGCCAGCAGCAGATGACCACCGCCATCGAGGATTGCGTGACCAGCGGCGAGCACCTGCTCGTGCAGGCCGGCACCGGCACCGGCAAGTCACTGGCCTATCTCGCGCCGGCCCTCACCGTGGACGGCCCGGTGGTGGTCTCCACGGCCACGCTGGCGTTGCAGTCCCAACTCGTCGACCACGACCTTCCCCGACTGGCCGACGCGGTCGAGCCGCTGCTCGGCCGCCGGCCCACGTTCGCGGTGCTCAAGGGTCGCCACCACTATCTCTGCCTGGCCCGACTGGACAACTCCACCGCCGACGAGCCGGAGGACACCCTCTTCGACGCCCCGGCCACCCGCCCCGGTGGCGGCACCAAGTGGCTCGGCGAGGCCGGCCGGCTGGGCAAGCAGATCGAGCGCCTGCGTGACTGGGCCGAGAAGACCGACACCGGCGACCGCGACGAGCTGGACCCGGGCGTCGACGACCAGGCGTGGCGGCTGGTCTCCATGCCGTCGCGGGAGTGCGTCGGCGCGACCCGCTGCCCGTTCGGCGCGGAGTGCTTCGCCGAGGCGTCCCGGGCCCGCGCCCGCGAGGCCGACATCGTGGTGACCAACCACAGCCTCCTCGCGGTGGACATGCTGGCCGAGCGGCACATCGTCCCGCCGCACAAGCTGCTGATCGTCGACGAGGCGCACGAGCTGGCCGACCGCGTCTCCTCCGCCGCCCAGGCCGAGCTGGTGCCGGAGATGATCGACCGGTCCACCCGGCGGGCCCGCCCGCTGCTGCGCCCGGAGACGGCCGACGCGCTCGTCGCCGCCGGTGACGCCCTCGCCGTCGGGCTGGCCGAGGCGCCGGCCGGTCGCCTCACCGCCGGTCTGCCGACCCCGTTGCGCGAGGCGTGCACCCTGCTCGACTCGGCCACCCGCGCCGCCCTGGACGCCATCGGCGACATCAAGTCCGACGACCCGGATCCGGTGCGCAAGCAGCAGGCCAAGGCCGCGATGGACGACCTCTCCACCACCGCCCAACGGCTCCTCGAAGAGGCCGACCACGACGTGGCCTGGGTGGAGAAGAACGACAGCGGCAACCGACGGGCACTGGTGGTCGCACCGCTGTCGGTCGCCGGCACCCTCGCCGCCCACCTGTACGACGAACGCACCGTGGTCGCCACCTCGGCCACCCTGGCGCTCGGCGGTCGGTTCGACACGGTGGCCCGCGCCCTCGGCCTGGACGCGCCGCCGGTTCCGGCGTCGCCCGCCGCCGCCGCGCAGGCCGCCCGCACCGGCGCGGGTCGCCCGGCCGCTGAGGCACCGGGCCGCCGGCTGGCCGACGCCACCACCATCCCGGCGACCGAGGGGCCGGGCTGGCGCTCGCTCGACGTGGGCTCGCCGTTCGACTACGCACGGCAGGGCATCCTGTACGTCGCCGCGCACCTGCCCCGGCCCAGCGTCTCCGGGCTGCCCGACGCGGCCGGTGAGGAGCTGCTCGGGCTCGTCGAGGCGCTCGGTGGTCGTACTCTGGGGCTCTTCTCCTCCCGGCGGGCCGCGACGCAGGCGGCGGAGCTGCTGCGCGCGCGGACCGACCTGCCGGTGTTGTTGCAGGGCGAGGAGGCGCTGCCGCTGCTGGTCCGCCGGTTCCGCGAGGAGCGGTCGAGCTGCCTGTTCGGGGTGATGTCGCTCTGGCAGGGGGTGGACGTGCCGGGCGACGCCTGCCAGCTCGTGGTCATCGACCGGCTGCCCTTCCCCCGGCCCGACGAGCCGCTCGCGGCGGCCCGCGCCGCCGCCGTGGACGCGGGCGGCGGCTCCGGGTTCGCCGCCGTCAGCGTGCCGATCGCCGCGGTACGCCTCGCGCAGGGCGTGGGCCGGCTGATCCGAGCCACCGGCGACAAGGGGGTCGTCGCGGTGCTCGACTCACGCCTGGAGACCGCCCGAGGCTACGGACCCTTCCTGCGCCGTTCCCTGCCCCCGTTCTGGTACACGACCCGCCCCGAGGTGGCCCGCGGCGCCCTGAAACGCCTGGCCACCACGTAAAAGCCCGCGCCCCGGACTCGGGCCCCGAACTCCGCGCCGATCTTGCAGTTTCGGTTGCCGATATGGTGCTTTTGGGCCCTATTGTCACCACCGAAAGTGCAAGATCGCGGAGTCCGGGGGTGGGGGCGGGCGGTCAGGGGGCCTGCGAGGCGACGACCACGGCGTCGGGCGGGGTGTCGGGGACCGTCCGGGCGACGAGGCGGCGTACCGCGGTGTTCAGCACCGCGATCAGTGGGACGGAGACCAGCGCGCCGGTGATGCCCGCGAGCACCACGCCGGCCGCGATCCCAATGATCACCGCGAGCGGGTGGATGGCCACCGCCCGGCCCATGATGATGGGCTGGAGCACGTGCCCCTCGACCTGCTGCACACCGATCACGGCGCCCAGGATGATCAGCGCGGTGACCGGGCCGCTGTCGACAAGCGCCACCAGCACGGCGACACCGCCGGAGAGCGCCGCACCGACGATCGGGATGAACGCGCCGAGGAACACCAGGGCGGCCAGCGGGAAGGCGAACGGCACGTCGAAGATGACCAGGAAGATGCCGATGCCGACGGCGTCGATGAAGGCGACCAGCACGGTCGCGCGGACGTACGCGACGAGGGTCTGCCAGGCGGCCCGGCCGGCGTCGTCGACCTTCCAGCGGGCGGCCACCGGCAGCAGCCGGACGACGAAACGCCAGATCTTGTTGCCGTCGCGCAGGAAGAAGAACGTCGCGAACAGCACCAACAGCGTGCCGGTCAGCACCTCCGCCAGCGTCGCCGCGGTGCTCAGCGCGCCGCTGGTGAACTTCGAGGTGTTGTCGTTGATCCAGCCCTGCGCCTCGTCGATGTACCGGTCGAGCTGGGTGTCGGACAGGTGCAACGGGCCCGTCTTCAGCCAGTTCTGGATCTGCCGGACGCCCTCGGAAGACTTCTGGCTCAGCTCCGGAACGCCCCGGATGAACTCGTTGACCACCAGGGTGAGCGTGCCGATGACCGCCGCCAGACCGCCGACCAGCACCACGGCCGTCGCCAGCGAACGGGGCAGCCGGGCCCGCAACAGCCAACCCACGGCCGGCGCGAGCAACGCCGAGAGCAGCAACGCGATGGCCAACGGGATGATCACGATCCGGACCGTGCCGACGATCCGGAGCAGCGCCCAGGCCACCACACCGATCACGATCAGCCGCCAGCACCAGGCGGCGGCGATCCGCAGGCCGTGCGGCACGTCGGCGTCGTCCCGGCTGGACGTCGAGCTGTGCAGGTCCACCGGGGGCTCCGCGCCGACGACCGTGGCCTGCGCCGGGGCGGCCGGCCCGGGGACGGCCGGCGAGGCGATGCCGGGCGTCTCCGGCGCGTCGCTCGGGGTCTCCTGGGCGGCGCGTACCGACTTCTTTTCTGACTGGTAGGCGCGGCGCAGCCGCCCGCGTACCCGCTCGAAGCGGCTCAAGCGCACCTCCTGGCAGAAGAGTCGTCCGCCCACGGCGACAGGTCGGACAGCATACGTCCGTTCCCGACACCGTAGGGCAGTTCCGCCACACAATGCCCGCACGACCATGGGCGTAACCACCGGCGGCCGGTCAGCTGCGACACGGTAGCGTCTGCCCCGTGACCGCCGACCAGGATCTCGACTCCGGCCTGCCGATCCGCCTGCTGCACGACCGCGTGCTGGTGCGGATGGAGGGCAGCGAGGGCGAGCGTCGCTCCACCGCAGGAATCGTCATCCCGGCGACCGCAGCGGTCGGCAAGCGCCTCGCGTGGGCCACCGCCGTGGGTGTGGGGCCGAACGTCCGCGCCATCGTCTCCGGCGACCGGGTGCTCTTCGACCCCGACGACCGCTCCGAGGTCGAGCTGCACGGCCGCGGGTACGTGCTGCTGCGCGAGCGCGACGTGCACGCCGTGGCCGCCGAGCGGATCGAGAACGACCCCACCGGCCTCTACCTGTAGCCGCCCCGCCCCGGGCCCGACCGCTTCGTTTGTCGGACCGTACGACGGGAAGCCAGCCGGCGACCGTTGCCCTGGGGAGGGACGATGCCGGTATTCGTGAAGAAACTGCTGACCTGGGGCAGCGTCGCGTTCCTGATCTACTTCATGGCGTTCCGGCCGGACGGCGCGGCGCAGTTGTTCAAGGGGATCGGGGCGGCGTTGATCGCCATGGCCCAGGGACTCGGCGACTTCCTCACCACCCTGATGACCTGACCCCGCCGGCCGCGCCGCGAGACCGCCCGCCCGCGCTCAGGCGTTACCGGGCGGCCACGGCGCGGCGGGGCGCAGGCCGTGCCAACCGGGCGGCGGATAGTTGCCGACCGGGGGCGGCGGGGCGAGCACCACCGGAATGGGCACCACCGGCTCGTCGGGCGCGGACACCGATCGCTGCGTGCCGTCCGGAAAGCGCAGGTGGTACTGGCTACCGTCCCAGACACCGACCGGGGCCTGCGGGTCGCGGCCCACGAAGTACGACCGGTACGCGGTGATCGCCTCCAGGAGCTGCCGCTCCTCGACGGCGGTCCGTTCCCGGTCGGACGGCTTACGGTCCAGACCGCGCAGCGTCCCGTCCCGCAGCAGGGCCAGCCGCGTCGCAGCGAGCTGGTACCCGCGCATGGCACGCGCACCGGCGTCGCCGCCGACGCGGCGTGCCCAGCTCCGGGCGGCGTGCCGACGACCCAGGCTGCTCAGGGCGGCCACCTCCGGTGGGCTCAACCAGCCGGCGCGTACGTAGTCCGGCAGCGTCCGTTCGGTGAGCCGCCCTTCCCAGGCGCGCAGCCACACGGCCAGCCCGACCACGCCGAAGAACACCGGCACCATCAGGCCCAGGAAGCCGTACAGCATGATCACGGCCTCGCCGGTGGCCTGGGTGAGCGTCGGCAGCAGGTTCCACGTGCCGTGCAGCATCATCGCGAGCAGCAGGCCGGCGATCGGGGCCAGCACCCGGACCCGCCGGTCGGCGCTCCGGGAGGCCACGCCGAGCCCCACGCCGGTCATCGAGGTGAAGAGGGGATGGGCGAACCCGAACAGGAGGATCCGCACGATGAAGATGGCGATCACCTGTTGGGTGCCGGTCGCCGGGCCGTACCGGTCGGCACCGGCCGCGTAGCCGTACCCGCCCAGGTAGAGGATGTTCTCCACCATGGCGAAGCCGACCGCGGAGAGCCCGCAGTAGACCAGGCCGTCGGTGATCCCGGACCACTCCCGGCGGCGGAACACCAGCAGCAGGATCGGGCCGAGCGCCTTGGTCAACTCCTCGATGAACGGCGCCACCAGTACGCCGGTCAGCGCGTCCGGCAGCCCCCAGTCGGCGAATCGTCCGGCGGCGAACTCGTTCACGTTCAGCGAGGCGGCGGTGGAGACGAACGCCCCCCAGGCGAAGCAGAAGACCAGGTATTTCAGGGGTTCCGGTTCGTACCGGTCGAGCCAGAGGAAGCAGGCGACCAGCACCGGAACCGGCAGGATCGCGGCGCCCACCCCGATGAGCAGCGCGTCGAGGCCGAGCGACTGACCGAGGCGGACGACCATGAAGACCGCGCACGCGGCGATGAGCAGCACCACCCCGGCCAGCACCAGGAACCGCAGCCAGCCGAAGCGGCGCGGCGGCATCCCGGGTGACGTGCCGGCGGGCGGAACCGCGGGCGGGTGCGGCGGCGACGGCAGGGGTGCACCGGGCGGGGTGTCGGCCATGCGGTCAGCGTAGCCATCCCCCGCCGGCTGGTCCGGTCGCATCCACAGCCGCTATGCTGCCGGCAGGTCACGAGCGCCAGCGTCAAGCCCCGGCTTGCTGGCCGGCAACCCTCGTCGAGTTCGCGGTGGGGTGCCCCGGGTGATGACCGGGCCCAGCCCGATCGGCGTGCTGGGCAAGCGCGGACCCCGTCCCGATGCCATACCCGGGGTCCCTGACCCCGGAGGTTCCGGCGTGTCCGTCACCCTCGTACCCTCGCTGCCCAGCCTGCCCGCTCTCGCGTCCCCGCCGTCGGCGGCGCTCGACGTGCTGGGCGTGCCCGGCGAGATCAACCTCGACTACGCGGCCACCGCGCCGTGCGCGCGGGCCGCGGCCGACGCGGTCACCGAACTGCTGCCCTGGTACGCCAGCGTGCACCGGGGCGCGGGAGCGCTGTCGCGGCGCTGCACGCTGGCCTACGAGCGGGCCCGGCAGACCGTCGGCGACTTCCTCGGCGCGGGCGCCGATGACCACGTGGTCTTCACCCGCAACACCACGGACGCGCTCAACCTGCTGGCCCGGTCGTTGCCGGCCGGCACGACGGTGGTCACCTTCGCCGGTGAGCACCACGCGAACCTGCTGCCCTGGCCGCGCGGCTCGGTACGCCTGCCGGTACCCGCCAACCCGGCCGGGGCGGTACGCGATCTCGCCGCCGCGCTGACCGAACTGCGCCGCGACAGCAACCCCGCGCTGCCGGTGCTGGTCGCGGTGACCGGGGCGAGCAACGTGACCGGTGAGCTGTGGCCGGTCGCCGAACTGGCCCGGGTGGCCCACCGGCACGGCGCCCGGATCGTCCTCGACGCGGCGCAGCTCGCCCCGCACGTCCCGGTCGACAGGCGCACGCTCGACGTGGACTACCTGGCCGTCTCCGGCCACAAGCTGTACGCCCCGTTCGGCGCGGGTGTGCTCGTCGGCCGGGCGGACTGGCTGGACGCGGCCCCGCCGTACCTCGCCGGTGGCGGGGCCACCAGCCACGTCGGGCCGGCCACCCACGACGTGACCTGGGCGACCGGTCCGGCCCGGCACGAGGGCGGCACCCCCAACCTGCTCGGCGCGGTGGCGCTGGCGGCGGTGTGCGCGGCGTTGACCGACGCCGACCGGGTCGCGCTCGCCGCCCGCGAGCAGGCGTTGCTGGCCCGGCTCCGCGCCGGCCTCGCGGCCCTGCCGCACGTCGTGGAGTTGCGGACCTTCGGCCCGGACGCGCCCCGGGTCGGCATCGTGTCGTTCGTGGTCGCCGGCCAGGACTCGGCCACGGTGGCCGCCCGGCTCGCCGCCGAGCACCACATCGGCGTACGGGACGGGTTGTTCTGCGCCCACCCGCTGGCCCGGCGGCTGCTCGACGAGGCTGCCTCGCGTACCGGCCGGAGGGATCTGCCGCCGACCGCGCTGCGTGCCAGCATCGGTCTGGGCAGCACCGCCGCCCAGGTGGACCGGCTCCTTGCGGCGCTCGCCGAGCTGGCCTGAGGCGCGTTCTCAGCCGACTGGCGGGGCGGTGGGTGGCTTCGGCGCGTCGCCCGGCTCGGCGGGCTCACCCACCGGCCGCTCCTGGTCCCCGAAGGAGGTGCGGATGCAGCGGTTCGCCTCCTCCTGCTCAATGCCGGAGGCCACCAGCAGGTCACTGGCCGTGGTGCGGATCTGGGCGATCACGACGCTGCCGGAGAAGCCCACCCCCTCCCCGTACGCGCGGCCGGCCTCGCTGACGGCCCGCAGCGACCGCTCCCGCGCCTTCTGCGGCTCCTCCCCCGCCGCGAACTCGTGTTTGAGCAGCCGGACCGACTCGGCGAGGTGGCCGATCGCGTCCGGCATGGGGTCGGGCACCGGCTCGTCGTCCTCGATCAGGGTGACGGACCGGCGGATCAGGGTGCCGGAGTTGCGCATCGCCCGGTCGATCGGGTCGGCCGCCTCCGCGTAGTGGACGAGTTCGTCCCGGCGGTGCCAGCGGGCCGGCGACAGGGTGGCGGTCTCCTTGGCGCCCTCGATCGCCTCGCTCAGGGTGGCCAGCTCGTCCTTGTTGTTGCGCAGCCGTTCCAGCGCCCGCTGGATGGTGGCGCGGTCCCCGGAGCGCAGGCCGTCGGCGGTGGCGTCGAGCTGCGCCGCGAGCAGGTCCAGCGCCGGCCGGGCGGCCCGGTTGATCACCCGGAGCGGGTTCAACGGCAGCAGCACCGCCGTCACCAGCAACGCGACGCCGCCGCCGAGGAACGCGTCGACGAAGCGGGGGATCTCCAGATTCTGGGTGGACGGGCTCAGCGTCACGATCAGCACCGCCGTGGCCGCCGCCTGGATGACGATGGCCACGCTCGCCCCGGCGAAGATGGTGAGCAGGATCGCCACGGTGACCACCAGACCGAGCTGCCACGCGCCGGTGCCGAGGAAGTAGATCAGCAGATCGCCGACGGCCACCCCGACGCCCACCCCGACGATCAGCTCCACGGTCCGGCGGAACCGCTGACCCACCGACGCGGCCAGGGTGCCGACCGCGGAGATCGGCGCGAAGACCGGCTGCGGGTTGCCGAGCACCTTGTGCGAGACGAGGTACGCCAGGCCGGCCGCCAACCCGGCCTGGACGGCGAGCCCACCGGCCATCCGCACCCGGTGCAGCCGGTCGTGCAGGGTGGCCCGGCTGCGATGCTTGAGTTGCTCGGTGGCCTCGGCGATACGCGCTCCGTCGACGTCCACCAGTCCGTCGCGCAGCGGCACACGCCGCACCGTCGGAGGTCTCTTGTCCCGGGCCACCGCCATGGGCGCGACTACCCGTGGCAGACCCGCTGAATCCTCCCGCCGGCGCGCGGTGCGGACGAATGCGGCAGACTCGGACGGTGGCCGATCTGCTGGAACGGTGGCGGGCGGCGGTCCGCGCCGCCGGCGCGGAAACCGACGAGCACGCGACTCTGGCCGGTGAGCGGCTGCTCGCCCGCTGGCGGGAGCCGCACCGGCAGTACCACACCGTCACGCACCTGGCCGCCGTACTCGATGTGGTGGACCGCCATGCCGGGCTGGCCGAACGGCCGGACCTGGTCCGGTTGGCAGCGTGGTGCCACGACGCGGTCTACGACCCCCGGGCCGCCGGTGACGCCAACGAACGGGACAGCGCGGAACTGGCCGGGAGCCTGCTCACCGGGCTCGGGGTACCCGAACCCGCGGTGGCCGAGGTCCGTCGGCTGGTCCTGCTCACCGCCGGGCACCGGGTGACGGCGGACGACGACGACGGCGCGCTGCTCTGCGACGCCGACCTCGCCGTGCTGGCCGGCCCGCCGGCCGCCTACGACCGCTACGCGGCGGCCATCCGACGGGAGTACGCGCACGTGCCCGACCCGGCCTTCCGCACCGGTCGGGCCCGCGTTCTCACCGGGCTGCTGGAACTGCCCGCGCTGTTCCGGCTGCCGCCGCTGGCGCAACGGTGGGAGGCCTCGGCCCGCGACAATCTTCGTCGTGAGCTGGTAACTCTCACCGGGCCGGCGAACCGCTGAGGTGCTTCGGGCGGCGCAGCCCGGCGTCGCGCAGCAGCCGGACCAGTTCCCGGCTCGGCACCACCCGGGCGCCGAGCCACACCGCCGCCGCGAACCGATCGGCCGGAATGTCGTAGTGGTCCCGGTCGAAAGCGCGTCGGGGTGCGCCCAAGGCCTCCGCGAAGGCGTGCAACTCGGCGTAGGAGACATCGCTGATCAGGTGCGACCAGAGCCGACCGCGCCACGGCCAGGCAGGCCGGTCCAGGTAGAGCATGTCGCCAAAGCTAACCCGCGTTGATGACCGCTGACACACGGCTTAGCCTCGGCGGCATGGCCCCCACCGGACTCCTCGACGACCTGCGCGCCGCCCTGGGCGAGAACGCCGTGCTCACCGACCCGGACCTGCTGCGCGGGCACCAGCGCGACGAGGCCGACCTCTGCGCCGCCGGCGTACCCCTCGTGGTGACCCGTCCCCGGACCACCGAGCAGGTGGTCGCGGTGGTCCGCGCGGCGGCCCGCCACGGCGTACCGGTCGTGCCGCAGGGCGCGCGAACCGGGCTGGCCGGCGCGGCGAACGCGGTGGACGGCTCGGTGGTGCTCAGCACCGTCGCGATGGACGAGATCCGGGAGATCGACCCGGTGAGCCGCATCGCGGTCGTCCAGCCGGGCGTCGTCAACGCCGCGCTCGCGGCGGCGGTCGCGAAGCAGGGCCTCTGGTACCCGCCGGATCCCGGCTCCTGGGAGTCGTCCACGATCGGCGGCAACGTGGCCACCAACGCGGGCGGCATGTGCTGCGTGAAGTACGGCGTGACCACCGAGTACGTGCTGGGCCTGGAGGTGGTGCTCGCCTCCGGGGAGGTGCTGCGCACCGGCCGGCGCACCGCCAAGGGGGTGGCGGGCTACGACCTGACGCGGCTCTTCGTCGGCTCGGAGGGCACCCTCGGCGTGATCACCGAGGTGACCGTGGCGCTACGGCCCGCCCCGGCCGACTCGTTGACCCTGGTGGCGGTCTTCGGATCCACCGCGGCGGCGGGCACGGCGGTGGCCCAGATCGCCGCGCGGGGCCTCACCCCCAGCCTGTTGGAGTTGCTGGACCAGACCCACCTGCGGGCGATCGAGGCGTACCGGCCGATGGGCCTGCGGACCGACGCGCAGGCCCTGCTGCTGGCCGCCGCCGACACCGGTGACCGGGCCGCCGACGACCTGGCCGCCGTGGCGCAGGTGTGCGAGGCGGCCGGCGCCGAGGAGGTCTACGCGGCCACCGACGCGCTGGAGGCGGCGGCGTTGTTGCAGGCCCGTCGACTGGCCCATCCCGCGATGGAGAAGTTCGCCGCCGACACCCACCCCGGAGGCAGCGGCGGCCTGGTGATCGACGACGTGGCCGTGCCGCGCGGTGCGCTCGCCGCGCTGCTCGACGGGGTGGCCCGGATCGCGGCGGAGTGCGAGGTGCCGATCGGCGTGGTGGGGCACGCCGGGGACGGCAACATGCATCCGAACATCGTCGTCGACCGGGCCGACCCGGAGAGCGTGCAGCGAGGTCGGCGGGCGTTCGACGAGATCATGCGCCTCGGTCTGGACCTGGGCGGCACCTGCACCGGCGAGCACGGCGTGGGCCTGCTCAAGCGGGAGTGGTTGGCGCGGGAGATCGGCCCGGTCGGCGTCCGGGTGCACCAGGCGATCAAGTCGGCGCTGGACCCGGCCGGTCTGCTCAACCCCGGCAAGGTGCTCTGACGGGCTGCGCTCAGCCCTTGACCTCGGCGGGCGTGGCCTGGGTGAGCAGCAACAGGATCTCGCCGGCCACCGGCGGGCGCTCCTCACCCGGGCAGTCCTGCGAGGAGATCAGCCCGGACGAGGTAAGCAGGCTCGACGTGAGCGCGTCGATGCAGGTGGTCCGGTACCGCCGGGCCTGGTCGGTCTCCTCGGCGAGCCGGGGGTCGGCGAGCAGCACCTGCAGCCGCTCGGTCTGCTCCGGCGCCAGCCGGCCGCGGGAGGTGACCCCGTCACCGGCGCAGTCGAGGCACTGCCACGAGCCGTCCCGCTCGACGCTCAGGGTGCGCAGCGGAGCGTCCGCTCCGAGGCGTTGGAGCAGACTGACCTGCCCCTGGGCGACCGTCGTGGGGACCTCGGGGGTCGATTGGCCGGCCGCCGAGCCGGCCGGCGGAGGGGCGGCCGGCGTCTCGGCGTCGTCGCGACCGAGCAGCGAACACCCGGCCAGGGCACCGACGAGCACCACGGCGAGAACGGGGGCGAGCAGAAGGGGGCGCGCGCGGTACAGCACGCGCGGAAACCTACCCCACCGTAGGTAGCGTTCGAAACCACCATCCGGGCCGCTATAGCTAGTTACCCATCGGTAGCGTTACATACCGGTCATCTCGCCGTGGGTCGCAGCTCCGCCTGATCGTCGCCACCCCGGTCCGCGGCGTACCCGCGGGCGTCCGGCACGCCGAGTCGCGCGGCGTCCGCCCCGGCGTCGTCCGGCATGAGCTGGGACCGGCGCTCCGCCTCGACCCGCGCGCGGTAGTGCTCGACCTCGGCGGCCCGGGTGGCCGCGTCCCACCCCAGCACCGAGCCCATCAACTCGGCCGCGTGCTCCGCCGACTCCAGGCCACGGTGACTGGTCTCGAACGAGATCCGGGTACGTCGGGTCAGCACGTCCTCCAGGTGCAGCGCCCCCTCGGCCCGCGCCGCGTAGGCGACCTCGGCCGCCAGGTACTCCGGAGCGCCGGCCAGCGGCGACGCGAGCAGCGGCTCGGCGTCGACAAGCGCCAGCAGATCGAGGGTGAGGCTGCCGTACCGCTCCAGCAGGTGCTCCACCACCCCCACCGGAACACCGTGCCGCCGGGCCAGGTCGGCCCGGTCCCGCCACAGCGCCGCGTACCCGTCCGCGCCCAGCAGCGGCAGGTCGGCCGTCCGCGACGCCCGGCCGCCCCCCAACCGGCGTACGGCCCGGTCGACCACGTCCGACGCCATCACCCGGTACGTCGTGTACTTGCCACCGGCCACCAGCAGCAGCCCGAGCATCGGCTCGAACACCGCGTGTTCCCGGGACAGCTTCGAGGTGGAGTCGGCCTCCCCGGCCAGCAGCGGGCGCAGCCCGGCGTAGACGCCCTCGATGTCGGCGGTCGTCAGCGGCCGGTCCAAGACGGTGTTGACCTGCTGCAACAGGTAGTCGATGTCGCGTGCCGAAGCGGCCGGGTGGGACCGGTCCAACCGCCAGTCGGTGTCCGTCGTACCGATGATCCAGTGCCCGCCCCACGGGATGACGAAGAGCACCGACGTCGCCGTACGCAGGATCAGCCCCGTCTCCCCGGTGATCGCCGAGCGGGGCACCACCAGGTGCACGCCCTTCGAGGCGCGCACCCGGATGCCGGGCCGCAGGCCCACGTCGTTGAGCATCCGGGACATGTCGTCGCTCCACACGCCGGTGGCCGCGATGACGGTGCGGGCCTGCACCTCGAACTCCGCGTCCGGCGAGCCGGGCGGGGCCTCCAGGTCGCGGACCCGGACACCGGTGACCTCCCGCGCCTGGCGGATCAACCCGACGGCACGGGCGCTGCTCACCACCGTGGCGCCGAGGCTGGCCGCGGTGCGGGCCAGGGTGACGACCAACCGGGCGTCGTCGACCTGCCCGTCGTAGTAGCGGATCGCGCCGGCCAGGGTGTCGGCACGCAGGCTCGGGAAGATCCGCCGAGCGCCCTCCCGGGTGAGGTGCCGGTGCAGTGGCATGCCCCGGCCACCGCCGAAGAGACCGGCGAAGGCGTCGTACGCGGCCACGCCCGCGCCGTAGTACGAACGGCGGAAGACGCGCGCCGGCAGGTCCCGCAGACCCCGGCCGGCGGGCAGCGGCACGAGGAACGGCACCGGACGGACCAGGTGCGGCGCGAGCCGGGTCGCCAGCAGACCGCGCTCGGTCAGCGCCTCGTGGACCAGATGGAACTCCAACTGCTCCAGGTAACGCAGCCCGCCGTGGATCAGCTTGCTGGATCGGCTCGACGTGCCCGACGCGAGGTCGCGCGCCTCGACCAGGGCCACCTTCAGGCCCCGGGACGCCGCGTCCAGGGCGGCACCGGCACCGGTCACCCCACCCCCGATGACCAGGACGTCGAAGCGTTCGGCGCGGAGTCGGCGCAGGTCTGCCGCACGACGGATCGGCGAGAGCTGCCCGGCGACGGACCGGGAGACATTGGGATCACGCACTCATCCACCGTAACCGCCGTACCAGCCGGTCGACACGTGCCGCCAGCTCCGCCCCGCCCGCGTTCCACCTCGACCGGCCGCAGATCTCGGACAGTTCCCGTTGGCGGCCACCGGGAAGTGTCCAAAGATTTTCCGGGTAGCCGTAGGGTTCCTGGATGCATGGTCATCCTGGAGTCGACGACCGCAGCTCCCCGTGGCCGGTGGTCGCGGCCGTCTTCGTCGGCTGCTGGACCGTCGCGGTCACGGTGGCCAGCCAGACCGGTGGCTGGCTGACCGATCAGGTGCTGCTGGGCTTCGGACGGGACCGGGTGGGCTGGCTCTGGCCGGTGCTCGGCCTGGCCGCCGTCGTGCTGGCCGGCACGCCCGCCCTGCTGCTGGCTGTCCTGCCCCGCTCGGCCGCTGTCCGGGCCACCGGACGGGTGTGGCTGCTCGGTGCGCTGACCCTCGGTGTGCTCACCCTGCTGCGGGTGGTGCCGCCCGTGCACCACGAGGCCTACCTCGCCACGCTGGCCGCGACGGCGCTGCTCGGCGCGCTCGCCGTCAGGTGGTCGGGACGTCGGCGGACGTACCCCGGGCCGGCTGGCCTGGTCGACGGCCCGGCGCCCGGCGGCGAAGGCGACGCCGCGCGGACCGATGCCGCCCCGACCGACGCCGCGCGGACCGACGCCGCCCCGACCGTCGCCGCGCGGACCGATGCCGCCCCGACCGACGCCGCGCGGACCGAATCCGACCCGGGGCGGGCCGTCGCCGCGCGGACGGGGGCCACCGGTGACGCGGAGCTGGCGGGGCGCGGCTCGCGTCGGCCGGGCGCGGTGCCGCTGCTGGCGGTCGCCGCCGGGTTGGCGCTGTTGCTGCCGTGGGCCTGGCTGGGCGCGCTCGGCGGCCTGCTGGAGACGGTCCTCGCGGTCCTGGCAGCCGCCTCGCTGGGCGGGCTGGCCGCCATGCTGCTGGACGCCACCTTCTGGTCCCGGTTCGCGGTCGGCCGGCCACCCCGACCGGCCCGCCTGGTGCTGGTCGGTGGCCTCGTCGCCGGGTTGGCGCTGCTGCTGCTCGCGGCCGGGACGGGCCAGTCCGGCGCGCAGCTGCCCGCCCTGCTGACGCTGCCGCCGACCGGTTTCGTGCTCGCCGCGCTCTGGGCCGCGACCTGGCGGCCGGCCACCGGGAGACTGGTCGCGGCCTCGCAGCCCGGCGTCGACACGACCGATCCGGCCCGCGTGGGCCGGGTCGCGACCGGCTGGCTGGTGGGCCTGGCCGCCCTCGGGCCGCTGGCCTTCACCGATCCGGAAGAGATCACTCTGCTGCTGGTCGGCACCCGCGACGTGCCGTTCTGGGTTGCGGCCGCCGCCGGCGTCGGCCTCGCCGTCGCGGTCGTCCTCGCCATCGGGTACGCGGTGCTGCTGGCCCGCCCGGCGGCACGTACCCCGAGTCGCCGGGTGGCCGCGCTGGCGGCGGCGGTCCTGCTGGTGGCGGTGGGCGTGGTCGACGCCGGGCCCGGTCAGCCCGGCCTGTACGGCGAGCGGCTGCTGGTGGTGCTGCGCGAGCAGGCCGACCTGAGCGGCATCCCGGCCGGCGCAACGGGACAGGCCGGGCGGGATACCCGGGCAACGGAGGTCTACCGGCGGCTGGTGGCGACCGCAGACCGTACGCAGGCCGACCTGCGCCGCACGGCGGGGCGGCTACGGCTCGACCCGGTGCCGTACTACCTGGTCAACGCGGTCGAGGTGGACGGTGGTCCGGCCGTGCGCGCCTGGCTCGCCCGTCGGCCCGAGGTGGCCCGGGTGCTGATCAGCCAGCGTCTACGGCCCCTGCCCGCCCCGGCGGGGCAGACCCGGGGCACCGCGCCGGCACCGACCGGCCCGGAGTGGAACATCCGTCAGCTCGGCGCGGACCGGGTCTGGTCCCAGCTCGGGGCGACCGGCGCGGGGATCGTGGTCGGCAGTTCCGATTCCGGCGTGGACGGCAGCCATCCAGCGCTGCGGCCCGGGTTCCGGGGCGGTGACGACTCCTGGTACGACCCGTGGGACGGCACCCGGGCACCGAACGACCAGGGCGGGCACGGCACCCACACGGTGGGCAGCGCGGTCGGGCGCAACGGCATCGGCGTGGCCCCGGACGCGCAGTGGGTGGGCTGCGTCAACCTGGACCGCAACCTGGGCAGCCCGGGGCACTACCTGGACTGCCTCCAGTTCATGCTGGCGCCGTTCCCCGCGGGGGGTGACCCGTTCACCGACGGCCGGCCGGAGCGCGCCCCGCAGGTGCTGACCAACTCGTGGAGCTGCCCCTCGATCGAGGGTTGCGACCGGGGCGCGTTGCTGCCGGCCACCACGGCGCTGGACGCGGCCGGGATCTTCGTGGTCGCCGCCGCCGGGAACAGCGGCCCGTGGTGCGCGTCGATCGACGAACCACCCGCGCCGTACGCGAACGTGCTGACCGTGGGCGCGGTGGACGCGCAGCGACGCGTCGCGGAGTTCTCCTCGCGCGGGCCGGTGGAGGGCGGCGCGGGCAAGCCGGACGTGCTGGCCCCCGGGGTGGGGGTCGTCTCGGCCATGCCCGGCGGCGGGTACGCGGCGCTGGACGGCACGTCGATGGCGACCCCGCAGGTGGCGGGAGTGGTCGCGCTCATGTGGTCGGCGAACCCGGCGCTGATCGGCGATCTGACCCGGACCCGGCAGATCCTGCGGGACACCGCCACGCCGGCCGAGCCGACGTACCGCTCACGCAATCCGAGTGACGCCTGCGGCACCCCGGCGAACGTCACCGGCGCCGGGCAGGTCGACGCGTACGCCGCCGTCCGCGCCGCCCGGGGGTGAGCAGGGCGGGAGGCGGCGGGTGATCTAGGGTCGGCACCCATGGACGCCGAGATCACCGTCACCGAGCTGGCCCTCGATCTCGCGCCCACCGTGGCGCGGCTCTGCGCGCAGGCCCTCGACCTGCCCGAGGACGCCGCCGAGGCGGACGCCGTCGTGGACGTCCTCTGGCCGCGGGCCGCCGTCGACCGGACGGTGATCGGGCTGGGGGCGTACCGGGCCGGCGACCTGGTCGGGGTGCTGCTCTGCTCGGTGTCGCCGACGGAGCCGGGCATCGGGCACGTGGACCTGGTCGCCGTACTGCCGGGGCAGCGTCGCCGGGGCGTGGGCCGCAGCCTGGTCGCCCGGGCCGAGCGGGCGCTCGCCGAGCACGGCGTGACCGAGGTGCTGCTGGCCGGAAACCCGCCGTACTACGCCTGGCCGGGCATCGACGTGCGGTACACGCCGGCGGTGTGCGCGGCCCTCGCGCTCGGCTACCAGCAGGACCGGACCGCCTGGAACATGACGGCGGACCTGTCGTACGACGAGTCCCCGGCGCTGCGGTCGACGGAGGCCGCCGAGCGGCGGCTGGCCGGGCAGGGCATCACGGTACGGCGGGCCGAGCCCGCTGACCTGCCGGCGCTGACCGCGTTCGCCCGGTCCACCTTCGGCGGCGCCTGGGACGGTGAGCTGGCCGGATCGGTGGGCCGCGAGGGGGCCGGCTGCCACCTGGCGGAGCGGGCCGGCGAGGTGCTGGGCTTCGCCGCCTACGGATCGTCCCGGCCGAGCTGGTTCGGGCCGATGGGCACCGCCCCGGCCGCCGAGGGCTCGGGCATCGGCGGAGTGCTGCTGCGACGCTGCCTGCGGGATCAGCGTGCGGCGGGACTGGACCGGGCGGAGATCGGCTGGGTGGGGCCGGTGCCGTTCTACTCGGGCAGCGCGGGTGCGCGGATCGAGCGGGTCTTCTTCCTGTACCGGCGACGGCTTGGGGCCGAATAGCGGTCAAATGGGACATTGACCCATTCGTCCGCGTCGGGCATCGACGCCCCCTACCGTTTCGGTAGAGGAGGCAGCCATGACCACGGATGACGACCAGACCGAGGACGGCCCGCCGATCACCTGGAAACCGGCCGACGAACTGCCCGGCCAACTGCCGTTCGACCGGCTGGACTACGGCGACGCCGAACAACTGGCCGAGATGAGCACCGACGGCCGACCGGCGACCGAGGAACCGCAGGAGATGGTGGACGCGCCGATCCGGTCGCTGCCGCCGTACGACCGGGCGCAGAAGCGCCGCAACCAGCGTCCACTGCCCACCTGACGACGAACGGGGCGGACCGCGTCAGCGGCCCGCCCCGTTCGGTGTGTCGGAACTGGACTCAGAAGTCCATGTCCCCGCCACCCGGGCCAGCCGGGGCAGCCGGGGTCTTCTCCGGCTTGTCCGCGACGACGGCCTCGGTGGTGAGGAACAGCGCGGCGATCGACGACGCGTTCTGCAGCGCCGAACGCGTCACCTTGGCCGGGTCGATGATGCCCGCGGCCAGCAGGTCGACGTACTCGCCGTTGGCGGCGTTGAGGCCGTGACCCGCTTCGAGGTTACGGACCTTCTCCACCACGACGCCGCCCTCGAGGCCGGCGTTGACGGCGATCTGCCGCAGCGGGGCGTCCAGCGCGACCTTGACGATGTTGGCACCGGTCGCCTCGTCGCCGACCAGGTCCAGCTTGTCGAAGGCGGTCTTGCCGGCCTGCACCAGCGCGACGCCACCACCGGGGACGATGCCCTCCTCGACGGCCGCCTTCGCGTTGCGAACGGCGTCCTCGATGCGGTGCTTGCGCTCCTTCAGCTCGACCTCGGTGGCCGCGCCGACCTTGATGACCGCAACGCCACCGGCCAGCTTGGCCAGCCGCTCCTGCAGCTTCTCGCGGTCGTAGTCGGAGTCGCTCTTGTCGATCTCGGCCCGGATCTGGTTGACCCGGCCCTGGATCTGCTCGGCGTCACCGGCACCGTCGACGATGGTGGTCTCGTCCTTGGTGACGACGACCTTGCGGGCGTGGCCCAGCATGTCGACGCTGACGGCGTCGAGCTTGAGGCCGACCTCCTCGCTGATGACCTGGCCGCCGGTGAGGATGGCGATGTCGCCCAGCATGGCCTTGCGGCGGTCACCGAAGCCCGGCGCCTTGACGGCGACCGACTTGAAGGTGCCCCGGACCTTGTTGACGACCAGGGTGGCCAGGGCCTCGCCCTCGATGTCCTCGGCGATGATCAGCAGCGGCTTGCCGCCCTGCATGACCTTCTCCAGGATCGGGAGCAGGTCCTTCACCGACGAGATCTTGCTGTTGACGATCAGGATGTACGGGTCGTCGAAGACGGCCTCCATACGCTCCGGGTCGGTCATGAAGTAGGCCGAGATGTAGCCCTTGTCGAAGCGCATACCCTCGGTGAGCTCCAGCTCCAGCCCGAAGGTGTTGCTCTCCTCGACGGTGATGACGCCTTCCTTGCCGACCTTGTCCATCGCCTCGGCGATGATCTCGCCGACAGTGCTGTCGCCAGCGGAGATGGAGGCGGTGGAGGCGATCTGCTCCTTGGTCTCGACGTCCTTGGCGAGCTTGGACAGCTCCTCCGAGACGCTCGCGACCGCGGCCTCGATGCCCCGCTTCAGGGCCATCGGGTTGGCGCCGGCGGCCACGTTGCGCAGGCCCTCGCGAACCAGGGCCTGGGCCAGGACGGTCGCCGTCGTCGTGCCGTCACCGGCAACGTCGTCGGTCTTCTTGGCGACCTCCTTGACCAGCTCAGCGCCGATCTTCTCGTACGGGTCCTCGAGCTCGATCTCCTTGGCGATGCTCACACCATCGTTGGTGATGGTGGGGGCACCCCACTTCTTCTCGAGCACGACGTTGCGGCCCTTGGGGCCGAGGGTCACCTTTACGGCGTCGGCGAGCTGGTTCATGCCCCGCTCGAGGCCGCGGCGCGCCTCTTCGTCGAACGCGATCATCTTGGCCATACGGCGTTGTCCTCCTGGACACTCACGGGCCACCCGAGATGTGTGCCCCGGATGGGCCGCCTGGTGTACGCACCTTGGGACGTCGCCACCTGGCGACGACGACGTCCTTCGGCCGGGCCGGATAGCCCGCGACGACCGGCCATGTGCTGCCCCGGTGTCTCCACACCGGCGCAACCAGGCCCCACCGTCCCGACCATTGGCACTCACGGTATGCGAGTGCCAATGACTTGTTTAGCACTCTCACCTGCCGAGTGCAAGCACGATGAGCCCGGTCAGTCGAGTTCCGCAGCCAGTGTGGCCCCGTTCACGGGCCCCTCATGAGCCCGTTGCTCGGCGTACGTGATCAGCAGACCGACCAACTGGGCGAGGTGGGCCGGCAGGGCCAGCACCGCCGTGACGGCGATGACCACCACCACCCCGACCGCGGGGCCCGGGGACGCGAACGGATCCTCGCCGAACGCGCCGGTGCCGGCGGACTCCAGGATGCCGGGCACCACGGTTCCGATGATCACCGCCGCGCCCACCAGGGCCACCCGGCCGAGCAGCATTCCGAGCCGGTCGTGGAACATCCGGAACGACCGGCCGATCGGGTTGTCCCGCTCGAACAGGTAGACCGGGCCGGCCATGCTCAACGCGAACGCCAGGTAGATCCCCGGCAGCACGCAGAAGCAGACTCCGATGCCGATGAGCAGGCTGACCAGCAGCGTCCAACCCCACAGGCCGACGGCCCGGCGCAGCCCGTACCGCAGCGCCGCGTCGAGCCGGGCGGGCCGGCCGGCCGCCTGCTGGGTGATCACCCAACTGCCCGCGGCCCAGCCCAGCGCCTGCACCAGGCCGATCAGCAGGCTGCCGCCGACCAGCACGACGACGAGGGTCAACAGGCTGGTGGCGAAGTTGTCCGGCAGCCCGGCCGACGGGTCCGTCTCGGCCTGCGCCGCCCAGGTGGGCGACGGGTCCAGACCGAACGAGATGACCGACAGCACCGCCGCCGGCAGGACCTGGGTGAGCAGCATGATCGGCACCAACTGCCGCCAGCCCCGGCGCAGCGCGCCCCAGAACCGGTCGAACCAGCCCCCGATACCGGCACCGGGCGGAGTGACCAGGGCGTCGTTCGGGTCGAGGCCGTAACCCGGCGGGTACCAGCCGACCGGCGCCCCCGGATACCACGGCTGAGCGCCGTAGGGACCGGCCCCCGGCGGGTAGCCGCCGGTGGGCGGAAAGGCCCAGCCCTGCGGCGGCGGACCACCGGGCTGACCCCATGCTCCCTGGGCGGGATCCCAGCCCGGCGGCGGACCAGCGGGCTGACCCCATGCCTGCGCCGGGTCCCAGCTCTGCGGCGGCGGGCCCGCGTGCGGCAGGCCAGCGTCCGGGACGGGCGGGGTGCCCGAAACTGGTGACGCGCCGGAGCCGTCGCCGGGTGACGTCGGGTCGGGCCGGCTCGGCTCACCCGGCCCGGAGGGCGTGGCGGGTGGCGGCGACTGGTCGGTCATGAACCCTCCTCAGCATCGGCTGGAACGGTTCACGATCTTCCCGGGCCGGCGTCCGCGCCGCAGCCCCGACTCGCCAGCCGGTCGCGCAACAGCCGGCGAGCAGATCGGGATCGGTCAGCCGATGACGCGGACGTGCTCCGCCTGCGGGCCCTTCTGACCCTGGGCGATCTCGAACTCGACCCGCTGACCGTCGTCGAGCGCCTTGTAGCCGTCCATCTCGATCGCGGAGAAGTGGACGAACACGTCCTGACCGCCGTCGACGGCGATGAAGCCGTAACCCTTCTCGGCGTTGAACCACTTCACAGAACCCTGTGCCACGGTGCACTTCCCTCACTCTGCGCGGCGTTGCCTGCCCGGCCGTCCGGCACCGCCGGACACCCACGAACCACCACCTCAGCGATCGACGGCGACCGTTGAAAGAGGTGATCGAAATCGCACGCTACACGAGGAGTGACGGGAGCGCACGACCACAAATCGGGCATAGTTCGTAGCGATCCGAGGGTCCGTCGGATTCATGACGATGGTTGCGTTTGGACCGGATCGAGGGGGTCTGGCGGCACGGGTCACCGGTGCGCGTCCGCCCCTGTGGTAGGCATGCGGGCATGAGCACCGACACGGGCTCCGCGCCCCTGCGGCAGGCGCGGATCCACCGGGTACGACCGCAGGACGCCGCCCGGATGCGGGCGCTGCGACTGGAGATGCTCGCCGACGCGCCGTTGGCCTTCCTGGAGACGTTGGCGGATGCCGCGGCCCGACCGCACAACGAGTTCGCCGCCCGGGTGGCGTTCACGTCGACCGGTCCGCACACCGCGCAGTTCGTCGCGGATCCGGGCGGCCGGCTCGTCGGGCACGCCGGTGGAACGGTCGCGCCGAACGAGCCGGGCCTCACCGTGATCTACGCCGTGTACGTCACGCCGGCCTGGCGGGGCAGCGGGCTGCTCGGCGAGCTGATCGACGGGGTGGCCGCCTGGTCGCGGGACTGCGGCCGGCCGGAGCTGATGTTGGAGGTGGTGGTCGGCAACGACCGCGCCTACCGGGCCTACCAGCGCCTCGGCTTCAAGGACACCGGCGTACGGGTCCCCCACCCCACCATCCCCGCCCTAACCGAACTACAAATGCGCCGAACAGCCTAACCCCCCTCCCCCCCACCGACCCCGGTGATCAAGAGGTTCGCGTCAAGAACAGCGTCATTTCTGACGCGAACCTCTTGATCACCACGAGAGGTCAGGCGTGGCGGCGGGACTGCACGATCCGGAACCGGTTGGCCACGTAGGCGCCGTCGGTCAGGGCGGAGTTGGCCGCCGCGTTGGCGCCGCTGCCGTGGAAGTCGGAGAAGGCCGCCGACTGGTTCACGAAGACGCCGCCGGTGAGGTTGGCGGACAGGTGCACACCGACCTCGACCGCGACCGCCTCGGCGGCGTCCAGCACCGCCTCGTCGGTCGAGTAGACCCCGGCGGTCAGCGCGCCCTTCTCGCCGATGGTCCGGCGCATCAGCTCCAGACTGTGCGCGGTGGAGTCGGTCGCGATGGCGAACGAGATCGGCCCGAACCACTCCCGGCCGTACGTCTGGGCGTCGTCCGCGGTCAGCTTCACGACCGTCGGGGTACGCACCACCGCGTCGGCGTACGACGGGTGCGCCACCGTCCGCGACTCCAGCACCGGCTCGCCAACCTTGGTGACCTCGGCCAGCCGCTCCAGCACCCCGTCGTTGACGATGGCGCCGGTCAGCTCGACCCCCCGGGCCGGGTCGGCGGTCAGCTTGCCGATCGCCGCCGCGATCCCGCCGGCCACCTCGTCGAAGCTCTTGTGCCCCTGGTCGGTCTCGATGCCGCCGGCCGGGATGAGGATGTTCTGCGACGTGGTGCACATCTGCCCGCTGTAGAGGGTCAGCGTGAAACCGAGGTTGCGGCACATGCCGGCGAAGTCGTCGGTGGAGTCGATGACGACCGTGTTCAGGCCGGCCTTCTCGGTGTAGACCGACGCCTGCCGGGCGTGCGTCTCCAGCCAGTCGCCGTACTCGGTGGAACCGGTGAAGTCGACGATCTTGACGGCCTGGTGCAGGGCCAGGTCGCTGGCGAGCTTCTCACCGGGGGCCTCGGCCGCCAGCAGGACCAGGTTCGGGTCGAAGCCGGCCTCGGCCAGCACCTCCCGGGCGTACTTCACGGTGATCGCCAGCGGCAGCACCGCGCGCGGGTGCGGCTTCACGATCACCGGGTTACCGGTGACCAGCGACGCGAACAGCCCGGGGTACGAGTTCCAGGTCGGGAAGGTGTTGCACCCGATCACCAGCGCCACGCCACGCGGGACCACGTGGAACGTCTTGATCATCCGCAGCGGGTCGCCCTTGCCGGCGGCCTTCTCCCAGCCGGCCGTGCCCGGGTGCCGGGTCATCTCGGCGTACGCGTACGCCAGCGCCTCCAGCGCCCGGTCCAGCGCGTGCGCGCCACCGGCCTGGAAGGCCATCACGAACGCCTGCCCGCTGGTGAACTGCACCGCGTTGGCCAGCTCGAAGATGTGCTTGTGCAGCCGGTCGAGGATCTCCAGGCAGACGCCCACCCGGGCCTGCGGGCCGGCGTCGCGCCAGGCCGGCAACGCGGCGGACGCGGCGGCGACCAACTCGTCGGTGCCGGCGTGCGGGTACCGCACCGCCAGGTCGACGCCGAACGGGCTCGTCTCGGTGGCGATCCGCTCGCCAGCGGCGGGCTGGTCGAGGGGAAAGTCAGCACCGAGGTACGCCTCGAAGGCGGCCTTGCCGTCGGCGGCGGCGGTCTCGCCGTACACCCGGGGGCTGGGGGACTCGGGATAGGCGGACCAGTAGCCCCGCTCCGTGATCGCGGTCAGCGCACGGTTGAGGGTGTCGGCGTGCCTGTCGTACAGGGGATGCGGGGTCTCCGTCATGCCGCCATCATGCCTGAGCAAGGTCCGCGAGCAGTAGCGGCGGATACCCGTCAGAGAGTGAGCTGCCAGTTGTCCCAGGCGTCCACCGGGCGGAACCCGAGCTGCTCGTTGATCGCCACCATGTAGCTGTTGCTCGCCGCGTTCCAGGTGTCGATGACGCGTACGGCGGGCTCATGGGTGAGCAGGTGGTGCAGGTTCTCCGCCTTGGCGATGAGGCCCAGCCGGTGACCACGGTGGGCCGGGTCGACGAGGGTGATCTGCTGGTACGCGTGCCAGTCGACGGAGGCGCCCACGTCGAGCAGGGTCCAGGCGACCAGCCGGCCGGACGCCTCGTGTCGCATCGCGAGGTGGTAGCGCCGCCGACCCCGGGCGTCCAGGGCGCGTTCGTTGCCCCGGATGCGCTCGGCGTCGACCTGCTCGGGTTCCCACTGCACGTCGCCCATGGGCGCGTCCGTCATGAGCCGGCCGTCCAGGTAGGCGATGTCCGCCAGGTACTCCGGCGGGGTGGTGCCCTGCCAGGAGACGGACCGGTAGCCCTCGGCGCGGGGCTGGGCCTCGGCCAGCGCCGCTCGCAGCGCGACCCGGTCGATGTCGGCGATGGCCAGCCGGCGGCGCACCTCGGCCAGCGCGGAGTGCGCGCCCATCGCGGTGGCGAACGCCGCGCCCGCCGCCGGTCGGGCCGGACCGCCGGGTAGCGCGGCGACAGCCATCACGACGACCCGTTTGCGGTCGTGCTCGCGGAGCAGGCGTACCCCGTACTCGTGCAGGGCCCGGCCGACGCCCCGGCGACGCAGGTCCGGACGGACCGTCAGCTCGGCGGTGGCGTTGTCGGTGTTGTCGAGCTGCGGCAGGTCGAGCTGAAGGTAACCGGCGGGCACCCCGTCCAGCCGGGCCAGCGCCCAGAGGGAGCGGGTGCCGGGCATCGGGGTGTGAAATTGGGCGTCGAAGCGTTGCCGGCAGGACGGCGGGAAGTCGGGCAGGTCGGCCTCGGTGGCCGCCGCTCCGATCCGGTACGCCTCGTCGACCGCGGTCCGGTCGGTGCCGTCGAACGGCGCGATCGTGATGCTCATGTGGGCGAGCCTGGCAGGTGCAAAAGCGACAGGGCCAGCGAATTTTCGCTGGCCCTGTCGGACGTGGTCGGGAGGGACACTCGCACAACGCCTCCGGCGTTGGGTCGCAAGAACTTCAAAAGTCTTCGGCGAAATGCCCTCCCGCACGGAGCATCTTGCGCCGTCCGGTTCCTGCCGTCAAGTCCTGCGCGGCGGGTTTTCCACACTCACAGCGAAAATCCAGTCACCCGGTGGATTCAGCCGAGCAGGCCGGCGTCGCGGGCGGCACGCAGGGACGGCTTGATCTGGTGGGTCGGGCCGACCTGGGCGGCCACCGCGTCGATCGTCTTCAGTCCTTCGCCGGTGTTGAAGATGACCGTCTCCGCCGTGGGGTCGAGCCGGCCGGACTCGACCAGCTTGCGCAGCACCGCCGCGGTGACGCCGCCCGCCGTCTCGGCGAACACCCCGGTGGTACGGGCCAGGTCGCGGATGCCGGCGCGGATCTCGTCGTCGTCGGCGTACTCCATCCACCCGCCGGTGCGGCGCACCGCCTCCAGGGCGTAGAGGCCGGCGGCCGGGTCGCCGATGTTGAGCGACTTGGCGATGCCGGTGGGCTTGACCGGGATGATCGTGTCGGTGTCGGCGTGCAGGGCCGTCGCGATCGG
The DNA here is from genome assembly GCF_040675055.1 of Micromonospora sp. NPDC049662. Lineage (NCBI taxonomy): Bacteria > Bacillati > Actinomycetota > Actinomycetes > Micromonosporales > Micromonosporaceae > Micromonospora > Micromonospora sp. NPDC049662. The sequence continues at coordinate 115,944 of NZ_JBFAOC010000003.1, read as the reverse complement.
GTTGCAGCCGGCCGACTGCGCCCCGAACACCTTCCAGCCGCCCGCCGGGGCCTCGACCAGGCCGATCTCGACCAGCTCGGAGAACGCCTTGTCAATCTTGGTGAGCAGTTCGCCGCTGGCCATCGGGATGACCACCTGGGCGGGGATCCGCCAGCCGAGCTGCTCGGCCACCTCGTACCCGAGGGTCTTGGAGCCTTCCGCGTAGTACGGCCGGACGTTCACGTTGACGAACGCCGTGTCCTCGAACTCGTCGGTCTCCACCAGCTCGCCGCAGAGCCGGTTGACGTCGTCGTACGAGCCGTCGATGGCGACCAGTTCGCCGCCGTACACAGCGGTGGTGATGACCTTGCCCTGCTCCAGGTCGCTGGGGATGAAGACGATCGAGGGCACGCCGGCGCGGGCGGCGTGCGCGGCCACCGAGTTGGCCAGGTTGCCGGTGGAGGCGCAGGCGAACCGGGTGAACCCGAGCGCCTTCGCGGCGGTCAGCGCCACCGAGACGACCCGGTCCTTGAACGAGTGGGTCGGGTTGGCGCTGTCGTCCTTGACCCAGAGCGGCGCGGTGATGCCCAGCTCGGCGGCGAGGTGCGGGGCCGCCACCAGCGGGGTCAGCCCCGGGTCGAGGGTGACCCGGGTGGCCGGGTCCTGCCCGGCGGGCAGCAGCGCGGCGTACCGCCAGATGTTGTTCGGGCCGGCCTCGATCTGCTCGCGGGTGACCGTGGCGAGGGCCGCGGTGTCGTAGTCGACTTCCAGCGGACCGAAACACTCGTAACAGGCGTGCTGGGCGGCGAGCGGGTAGCGGGCCGAACAGGCGCGGCAGACGAGGGCGCGGGCGGGGCTGGCGGAGGTGTCGATGCCGGAGGCGGCGAGCGTCGACGTCATGTCGAGAGTCCTCTCATCTTTCCCCGCATCGCACGGTGCGGCGGGGACGGAATTGGCACCTGCCCCGCGGGTCGCTCAGCGGTGAGCGCGCGGGGTGGTTGCCGGGGCGTCGTCGGGCCGTATCCCTCAGCCCCTCTGGATGAGGTATGCAGTTGTGCCGTCAAGTCTAGGCAACGTTGCCCGGCGCCTCCACCGGGCATCCCAGCCAGTGGGTCAGCGGGCCGCCACCGCCACCGGGTCGACCACCGCGACGGGATCGGTGACCGCCGTCGACCGGGGCGACGACGAGGGCCGGGTGCGGGTGCGCGCCGCGAGGTTCGCGGCGACCAGGGCGGCGATGGTGATCGCCGCGCCGACCAGTTCGACCCCCTCCGGCCGGTAGCCACGGGCGATCTGCACGACGAACGTGGTCACCGGGACGAGGTTCATGAACAGGGCGGCGTTGGCCGCGCCCAGCCGCTGCACACCGGTGTTCCAGGCCAGCACCGCGACGACGGCGGCGACGAGCACCGCGTACGCCAGTTGGGGGGTGACCGCCACCAGGTCGGCGGCGGCCGGCGCGTGCTGCCACCCGACGGCGTCGGCGCCGATGCTCGCGACCAGCATGGCGGCCGTGCCGGCGAGCGCGGTCAGCGTGGTGAAGCGCAGCGGTGACCACGCGCCGAACCGGGTCGCGCCGTGGGTGTAGATGGCCCAGCCGAGCACCGCGCCGATCATCATGAGGCCGCCGAGACCGAACTGGCCGAGCCCGGCCAGGCTTCCGCGGGTGATCACCAGGCCGACGCCGAGGAGCGCCACCAGGGAGAGGGCCAGCAGGGCAGGCTTCGGCCGTACGCCGTCCCGGGCCCACCGGACCAGTTGGGTGATGATCGGGGTGGTCGCCACGAACAGGGAGATCTGCTGCGGGGCGGCGTGTTCGAGGGCCAGGTTGGTGAGCAGGTTGAAGCCGGCGAAGCCGACGACACCCAGCACCACCACCTCGACCCCCCGACCGCCGAGGCGCAGCGCGGCGGACCCCTCGCGGAACAGCAGGATGCCGACCAGGATGACGGCGGCGAACAGATAGCGGGCGGTGGTCAGGTTGAGCGGGTCGACCCTCGCCAGCGCGGTGGCCAGGATCGGGAACATCGCACCCCAGGCGAGCGCGGCGAGCAGTGGGTAGGCGGCGGCGCGGGATCGCATCGTCAGCTCCAATGTTCGAGTATCTTCGAACCAACGACACCGACCTTAGGGTGTTGTTCGATCGTTGTCGAACAAGGGTTAGGCTGGTCACATGGAGCTGCACGAACCCGACCTGACCGCCGTACCGGTCACCGCCGTACTGGCCGCGCTCGCCGATGACGTGCGGTTGCAGATCGTCCGGGCGCTCGCCGAGGGCGGCGAGGCGGCCTGCGGCAGCTTCGACTTCGGCGTCTCGAAGGCGACCCGGAGCCACCACCTGAAGGTGCTGCGCGAGGCCGGCCTGACGCGTACCCGGGCCGCCGGCACGAGCCGCCTGGTCCGGCTGCGCCGCGACGAGGTGGACAAGCTCTACCCGGGCCTGCTGGACGCGGTCCTCACTCCCCTCCCGCCAGCCTGACCCGCTCGATGCCTGCTGGCGCTGGTGACGGCGCCGGCACCTGCCACGGAAGCGCGCGGGCGCGCATGTCATCCGCACCTCCTTTGGAGCTGAATCGCTCACGGCATCACCGGAAGGACGACTCCCTCCCCGACCGGCACGCGTCGCCGGAGCCGACACGCCGAGGCTCCGGCGACGCGTGCGCGGGGTACGTCAGGCGTTCACCGGGCTGGGCTCGGCCATCGACGGCGAGGGCGCGTCGGCGCGACGCTTGAAGAGCAACGAGTCGAGCGCCCACGGGCCCGAGCCGAGCGTCGCTACCAGCAGGAACGACCAGCAGAAGAGGGCCGACAGCTCACCGCCGTTGCGCAGCGGCAGCAGGTCGTCCGGCTGGTGCACGACGAAGTAGGCGTACGCCATCGAGCCGGACGCGAGCAGCGCGGCGGGTCGGGCGAAGAGTCCGACCAGCACCAGCGCGCCGCAGATGAGCTGGATCAGGGCAGCCCACCAGCCCGGCCAGGTGCCGAGCGGTACCGCCTTGCCGGTCATCGGGTTGCCGCCGAACAACCCGAAGACCGACGAGAGGCCGTGCAGCGTGAACAGCAGGCCGATGACGATGCGGAACAGGGACAGGGTCGGCCCGCCGAGCCGAGAGACGTTCATGGAGACCTCCATCGAAGGGGACAGATCTCTTCCATGGTGGGGCCTCGCGGCATCGATGTTAATAAATTCCTTGCTAGTGGGAAAATCCCCGTCGGTAGCACTCAGAGCGCAGTGCTGGAGCTGCGACTTTGCCCTGATTTGAACTACACACGGCGGCGCCTCGCCCACTGGGAGCGCTCCCGAACCCTCAACGTACCGGCTGGGCTGCTACCCGTACACCCTGTCGAGCCGCCCCGGATGCGGGGCAAGCGACTGTCAGGGGGGTGCCGCGACTCGGGCGTCACGCCACCTCGCTCGTCGAGACACCATTGTCTTTGCAGACCGAAAGATCGAGAACATGCGGCCTGCGGCGTCGTCCAAGAACAACGACTCGGGCCGGGACTGCAAAGACGCTTCGATGTCGGATAGTGTCCGGTCCGACACGGGGCGCGATATCGCTTCGCATCAAGGTCTGGAGGCGCGCATGGCGAGCATCGAGGAAGTCAAGGCAGCGCTTGCGCAGGCCGCCGAGCAGGGCAACGCAACTCAGCAGCAGATTCGCGCCGCCGTCGAGGCCACCGAGCAGACCTTGGCGCGGCTGCGCGCTGTGGCCGCCGGTACTGGGCACCCGGCACTGGCCGAGGCTATCGCCCGCGCCGAGCAGAGCAAACAGCGCCTCGTGGAGGCGATGACGCTGCTTCAGGGCAGCTCGCAGGCCGCCCGAAACTACATGAGCGTCCTGGGCTGAGGGCCTTGGTTGCACTCCGGCTACTGCTTGACGACGGGGAGAAGGCGTGAGTCGACAGACGTCCCGGCTGATGACGGCGGACAACCTCGGCGCACTGCTCTCGCCCCTTGCCGCCGCGACGACCGTTGGCCGAGTCACCTGGACGACGAAGAGTCACGCAACCCGCCAGGGGATCATCCGGGTCGACACCACTATCGCCACTCTCGCGCCCTGTCGGCTCAGAATGCTGGTGAACTATCTGAAGCCGAGCGAACCGCAGGTCCAGTACCTCGCCGGTGACGGTCGGACGGCGTTCTCGGCTCGCCGGCTCTGTGTCAACACCCCACACCGCCCCTTTGCCGGCACCCATAAGCACCGGGTTGAACCGGGCGGCGGTGAGGAGGGCGTTTACGAGCCGGACGACATCCCCGTCGTCCCGCTGCAACCACGGGTGTCACCCGGCACGTACCGTGCGATCCTGGAATCATTCGCTGCGGAATGCTTTGTCGCAATCGGGGCCGACTTTGCCTGGTCAGAGCCGTGGGAGGGATGATCGTGGACGCTAGGACGGTCATCGGCGCGGTGCTGCGAGCCACCAACGACAACACAGTCGCCCACCCCTACGGCGATGGACTGCTGGTCGACCTGCCCCTGTCCTACGGTGACGGCGATGGCGTGCGGGTCCTGGTCGAGCCGATGGGCACCGGTTTCCGGGTGAGCGACCGAGCCACTGCGGCCACCATGCTGGCAATGGCCGGGGTGAACATCTCCGCCGGCCGCGCGGCCGAGGCATTCGCGGAGATCACCCGCGGCAGCGGCTTGAACGGCGTCAACGCTGTACCAGGTGAATTGGCCACCTTCGGGGCTGCCGACGACGTAGGCCAGCTCATCCTCAACGTAGCGCAGGCATCGCTTCGTGCCGATCAACTGCGGTGGCTCGCTCCTCGCCAGGCCGGCACACGCTTCGTCGACCGGGTCACCGATCGGGTCTCGCACTGGGCGGGCCGCACCCGCAAGCTTCAGCGTGATGCTCCGATCCCACTCGGATCTGGGCGCAGCCGCCAGGTGACCGTCCGGGTAGCCAACGATGGCACGGCAGCCTACGTGCAGGCGCTCAGTCTGCGGGACCCCGACCAGGCCGCCGAGCACTGCTACCACGTCTTCGGCCTGTCGACGATTGCCAAGGAGAGCAGGATCGCCGCCCTCGCCGGCTCAAGGCGGGACTGGCCAGCGGCCATCGTCGCCGAGTTGCAGACGGTCAGCGATGTGGAGTTCTTCGACGACCCGTTCAGCCTTGAGCGGCAACTCGACAAAGTCGTTCCGCCTCCACAACCCGCATTGCGCGGCTGACCGGCGACCACAGCGCGTCCCTCACCGTCACTACCCGTCCTCGCAGGGCTGACCCAGAGTGCGGTTTTCGATAGGGTCAGCGGACCCCCGCACCGAAGGGACGACCCATGCCTCGCGTCATCATCCCAGTGGGCTTCAGCCTCGGGCCGCAACACAGGTACGTGCGGCCAGCCGACCCAACACCCGAGTCGTGGGAGGTGCACCTCGGCGGCGACATGCTTGAGTTGACCGAGGATGAGGTCGGTGTCTACGGTGCCGCCTTCCTCGATGTTGAGGGCCACTCGAAGCTGCGTGTCGATCGTGCCCAGCTCGTGAACTCGCTGCTCAATGCACCAATCCCGCAGCCACGGGCCGAGAGTCTGGTCGGATCGCTGATCGACCGTGGCCTGTTACTGGAGTTCGACCCGGAGGGCCCGCTGGAGGATTTGTTTCGACGCTACCGCCTCTTCCCGACCGCCGAGGGCATGGGCACAACGCCCGAGGAGCCGCACTACCACCGAATGGGCCACCACAATCGGGCACTTGTTGCCGTGCAGAACGATGCGTACGTGATGTGGGCGTTCTCGTTCGTTCACCCGAACTTGTGGGAGGCGTGCGCGTACTTTGCGCGGGCGGACGAGGAGGAGTTGGAGGGGAGCGAGGAGCCGATCGGGCTGACCGCAGAAGGCGTCGCCCGGGAAGTAGCGCTCAACATGCCGATGATGATCGCCACGCAATGTGCGTTCCTGGACCCAGTCGCGGTGCTATGAGCTATCGACGGCGGGGCTATCGCAATGGTTCGAGGAAGCAGGACGGCTACCTTCGCGCCCTTCGATACGAGGCACCGAAGGAAGGCATCGGCAAACTCGTTGAGAAGCTGAGCGAGTGGGGCGGGGCAGTCCTCGGACTCGCAGCCGCCACTGCGATCGCGAAGCAGGGCGTGTCAGTCCCGCCCACCGTTCTGGCTGGATCCGGGCTCGTGCTTGGTGCCGCTTCTGGGGCTGCCGCGAAAGCGATGGTGACGGCTGCGTTCGACACGGTGCGAGAACGCCGCGGTGGCCGTCGACCCCACAGTCCCGGAGGGAACCGCTCTATCAGTGTTGGCGGCGTCGCCGCAGAGATCGACCAGGTCATCACGTCGATAGAGAGAACCCATCAGGCGCTGCTGGGCACGATGGATCGGATCAGCAACAACAGCGCTTGGCTGATGACAGTGCTCGCGGGGGCGAGCCCGGCAGTCTTGCAACAGGTCGGCGGCCAACTGACTGGCGCGCGCCGGTCGGTTCAGGACGCATGCACCATGCTGCGCCTGTCGAAGGACAGCCTTCGGGGTTATCTACGCTCGATCTGATCTACGCCAGCTCGGGCTTCTCGGCGACGTAGGTGCCCTTGCCCTGGTGCCCCTCCACCAAGCCGCGCTCCCGGAGAATCCGCAGCGCCTGCTGGGCCGTCGTGACACTGATCTTGTACTGCTCGGCCAGTTGCGCATAGGTGGGCAGCTTGTCACCAGGCGCGAGCTCGCCCGCGTTGATCTGCACGGTGATGGCGTCCACGACACGGATGTAGTCGGCAATGCGGTTGGGCATCAGGTAGCACTCCTCGCTCGGCCCAACCATTGCAACACGCCAACTTAGTTACCTACAACTTCGATGTTGACTTAGATAACTTAGACACCTACTCTCAGAACCACGGACCTCCTCGCTCGGCAGCAGGAGCTTCGTCCCTCCGGGTGTACGCCCGGACCCAGGCCGGGGCAGCGCACAGGGCGGCTTGGATGTCCCCCATCCGAGCTGGTTGTCGCGCTGCTCCGGCACCGATCAATGCGAGAGGAGGCCCCCGTGACCGTGACCGAGGCGAGCGCCGCCTGGGAAGTCGAGCAGGTGGCCGGCGAGCTGCGCGAGACGTACCTCGCGGTAGCCGCTGCGACCGTCCTGTTGGAGCGGACCAGCGCCGGCTGTGCCCACCCGGCGATCCGGCACGCGCGGCGTCGCGGGGACGATGCGCTCGACCTGGCCGCTGACGCGGAACGGCAGCTCAGCGACGGTGCGAGCCGGCTACGCACCGCAGCCGGCCAGCCCAGCATCGGCGACCTGGTCGAGGTGTTGGACACCGCCCGCGACCAGTTTGGTGCCGCCGCCGCGCGGGTCGGTCAGCTTCCGGCGCGGATCACCACGGCTCGGCAGCAACTCGCCGAAGCCGGCCAGCCCGACCTGGCCGCCGAGGCGGCGAGCGGGCAGTGGTCCCGGGCCGCCGAACAGCTCGACCTGATGGCCGAGAGCCTTACAGCGGCCGTGGAGGCGCTCACGTCGTACACCGAAGGGTTGTCCGGAGCGACCACCTGACGCCGGACCCAGGACCGGCGCTGCCCGAACCAAGGGAAGAACCATGACGGAGTACGAGGTACCGCCACGCTGGATCGTTCACCTACCCACCACCCTGACCAGCGTCGACGGCGCGCGGGCGCTGGCCGAGGCGCTGCGTGACTCGCTCGGGCACGTCACCGCGATCGACTTCGGTGAGACGACGTTGAGCGAGGAGGACCGCCAGTTCGTGCGTACCCGCGTCTGGTGCGACCACCGACTGCCCGGCGGTGCCCGCTGCGCCCTGCCCACCGACCACCCCGACAGGCTATGCGAGCCGGACGACGACGTGGCATCGGCTACCGGGTAACCACACCCCAACCCCCTCAGCGCCCGAAGATCCGCACAACATCAGGGTTGTTGCTGCCTCCCGCGCGCCGCAAGCAGCAACAACAGGGAAGTTGCGCGGATCTTGGCATCGGCAGGCCCACAGCGGCGATCTAGCGCGAACGACGACCGCCCGGGCAGCGGCCGGGGGCGTCGGTGCGCGAGGATCAGGAGATGATCTTCCGCAACGCCTGGGGGCGACGAATCGGCGCGGGGGCCGCTCTGCTGGTCACGCTCAGCGCCTGCGTGCCGCGCGATCACGCCGGGCAGGGCGGCGACCCCACCGGTCCCCCGCCCAAGGCCACCTCCACGACGAGTCCGACCCCGTCGGCGAGTGTCGCCCCGGTGGCCGAGTGCCCGGCATCCGGTGTCCGGATCCGCTCGACCGGCGGGGACGCCGCGATGGGGCTGCGCGCCCTCGGCCTGGAGCTGGTCAACTGCGGTGACCGCCCGTACCGGCTCAACGGGTACCCGACGGTGTGGGTCCTCGACGAGCAGCGCAAGCCGATCATCCTGGCGGTGCAGAACGGGGCGAAGGACATCACGTCCGGCTACGACCAGCCACCCCGCGAGATCACCCTGGCACCCGGCGAACGGGCCATCGCCAGCGTCCTCTGGCGCAACCTGGTCACCGACTCGACGGTGGTCGCCACCGACGGGGCGTACCTGACGGTGGCGCCCGCCGCCGGTCAGCCGGCCGAGGAGGTCGACCCGGACGGCCCGGTCGACGTGGGCAACACCGGGCGGATCGGCGTCAGCGCCTGGCGGACGCCTACGACGTGATGTCCTTGCGGGTGAAGCGCCAGAACGCCAACCCCCAGAACAGCGTCGCGTAGCTGATCGCCGAGATGGTGCCGCGTACCACGTCGTCGGTCTGCACCGGTGTGGAGAGCAACCCCAGCCAGGCGGTGCTGAAGTGGGTGGGCAGAAAGTCCCGCAGCCCGCCCAGGGCGGTGATCTGGTCCAGGATGCTGGACAGGATCCACAGCAGGACCGCTCCGCCGACCGCGCCCAGCGCGGCGTCCGTCGTCACCGACAGCAGGAACGCCAGGCCGGCCACCACCAGGAGTACGACCGCCAGGTAGCCGAGTACGGCCAGCAACCGGAGCAGCCCCTCCCCCGGCTCCAGCTCGGCGGCCACTGTGCTGCGCAGCGGCGACCAGCCGTAGCGCAGGGTCCCCGCGAGCAGGGCGGTGCCGGCCAACAACACCAGGGCCAGACCCGAGTACGCGAGCGCGACCACCAGCTTCACCGTCAGCAGCCGGGCCCGGGGTACCGGGATCGCCAGCAGGTAGCGCAGGCTCCCCCAGCTCGCCTCGCTGGCCACCGTGTCGCCGCAGAACAGCGCGACGACCACCACCAGCAGGAACGACGCCGACACGAAGATCGAGAAGAGGGTGAAGTTGAGCCCGCCGGAGGTGGCCAGGTCGACGAGGCTGGCGAACTCGTTGTTGCCGTTGTCGTCGTCGCCGCCGGAGTTGAACTGGAAGGCGATCAGGATGATCAGCGGCAGCAGCACCATGAACCCGAGCGCAAGCTGGGTCCGCCGCCGGGACGCCTGCCGGCGGAACTCCGCCGCGAAGGGCAGGGTGGCCGACGGCCGGTAGCCCCGGGCCTCACCCGCGTCGACAACAGCCATCACCGGTCACCGCTTCCCCGAGAGTTCTCGCCCACCAGGGCGAGGAACGCGTCTTCCAGGCGTCGCCGGGGCACCACCCGGTCCACCCCGATGCCGGCGCGCACCAGCTCGGCCACCACCTCGCTGCGGGCCGTGCCGTTGGTGTCCACCACCAACTGCCCGTCGCTCTCCGGCAACACCCGTACGCCGTGCAGCCGGTCCAGCACGGCCCGCGCCGCCTCCGGATCGGTGACGTCGAACAGCACGCTCGGCGACTCGCCCACGATCTCCTGGACCGGCCCGGAGGCCACGATCCGGCCCTTGTTGACCACCACCGCGTGCGTGCAGGTCTGCTCCACCTCGGCCAGCAGGTGACTGGAGACCAGCACCGCCCGCCCGTCGGTGGCGTACCGCTGCAGGACCCGGCGCATCTCGGCGATCTGCGGCGGGTCGAGCCCGTCGGTCGGCTCGTCCAGCACCAACAGCTCCGGTAGGCCCAGCATGGCCTGGGCGATGGCGAGCCGCTGGCGCATGCCGTGGCTGTAGTTCTTGATCTTCCGGTGCACCGAGTCGCCCAGCCCGGCGATCTCCAACGCCTCGTCGAAGTGCGCGTCCTCGGCCGGTCGCCCGGTGGCCCGCCAGTACGCCCGCAGGTTCGCCAGGCCGGAGAGGTGCGGCAGGAATCCCGGCCCCTCCACCAGCGCCCCGATGCGGGACAGCACCGGCGAGCCGGGCACCAGCCGACGACCGAACACGTAGATCTCCCCGGCGGTCGGCTGGGTCAGCCCCATCAGCACCCGCAGGGTGGTGGTCTTGCCCGCGCCGTTGGGCCCCAGCAGGCCCACCACCTGACCCGGGTGCACCTCGAAGTCCACGTTCGACACCGCCACGAACCCGTCCGCGTACTCCTTGCGCAGCGCGCGCACGGCCAGCGGCGTGTCCGCGTACTCCGGATGCACCGAGCGGTCCTGGCGGCGATGCCGGCGGCGGACGACGGCGACGACCACGACGAGCCCGATCACGATGGCGGCGAGCAGGCCGGCGAGCACCCAGCGCCAGACGGTCGCCGCGGTGGGGATCGGCTCGCCGTCGACCGTGGGCAGGCTGACCGCGCCGTCCGCGGCAACCGTGTAGACGGTGGGCGCGGCGGGGGTGGTGTACGCCTGGTCGGAGCTGGCGACCACCAGGCGCAGCCGGTGCCCCGCCTCGATCCGGCGGACGATCCCGGGCAGCGTCACGGTGACCGGGCGGGCGTCCTGCACCCGCTGCGGCAGGCCGGTGAGGCGGATCGGCGCGACCAGGCCGTTCGGCAGGGTCGCCGCGCCGTCCTTGTCGACGTCGTAGAGCTTGACGAAGAGCACCGCTTCGCCGGTGGGCGAGGCGGCCCGCACGGTCACGGTGGGCGCGCCGGCCACGTCGACCGCCTCGGTGAGCGGCGTCGACTCGAAACGCGCGTGCTGGCCGGGCACGTCGCCGGCCACCCCGTCGAGCAGCGAGGCGAGGCCGCCAGCGAACGGAATCGAGGAGATGGCGGCCGGGTTGCCGTTCGGCGGGTTCGCGATCGGCTGCGCCGGACCGGCGACCGCCACCTCCCGGCGGGCGTTGCCGGCCAGGCCGGGGTAGTCGGCGCGGCGGAAGCCGGTGGCGACCAGACCCCGGTCGAGCGCGTCGAACCCGGCGATCCGGGACCAGGTGAAGTCGTCGCCGGGCGCGTCGCCGTCGCCCTTGACGTAGTGGTCGAGCCACTGGACGGTCAGGAACTTCACCCGGTCGGAGTCCGAGCGCGGTCCACTGCCGCCGTCGTGCCCGCCGGTGAACCAGGCGACCCGCACCGGGGTGCCGGCGGCGGCGATCCCCCGGGCGTTCGCGTCCGCCTCGCCGAGCGGAAAGAGCGTGTCCGCCTCGCCCTGCACCAGCAGGGTAGGCGCCTTGATCCGGTCCAGCACACCGGCCGGGCTGGACCGGCGCAGCAGGTCGACGGCCGCCTGGTCGGCCCGGCCCGCGGTGGCGATCCGCAGGTACGCGGCGCACACGTCGGCCGCGAACCGCCCGCAGGACGGGTCGGCGGCACCGGCCGGTAGGCCACCGGACGCGGTTCCGGGACCCGCGCCCGGCCCCGGGCTCGGTGGACCGGCGGACGCCGGCGCTCCTTCGGGCTGGGCGGCGGTCGTACCGGCGAGCCCGGCCGGGCCGCTGCCCACGTTGCCGCCGCCGCCGAAGAAGAGGCCGGCCCAGCCCTTCTTGAACACGCCCTCGGTCGGCGCCCCGCCGGTGCTCTCCGGCAGGAAGGCGCGGGACAGGTCGTTCCAGGTGATCATGGGGACGATCGCGTCCACCCGGCGGTCCTGGGCGGCCAGCAGCAGCGCCAGGCCGCCGCCGTACGAGCCGCCGACCACGCCGACCTTCGGGTCGCCGGGGGCGTCGGTCCGCACCTCGGGCCGGGCGGCCAGCCAGTCCAGCAGCCGCTGGGCGTCGCGCACCTCGTAGTCCGGGTTGTCCAGGTGGATCTCGCCGCCGCTGCGGCCGAAGCCCCGCGCGGTCCAGGTGAGCACCGCGTAGCCGCGTCCGGCGAACTCTTCGGCGTCCGAGCGCACCGACTCCTTCGTGCCGCCGAAGCCGTGCGCCAGCAGGACCGCGGGGACCTTCCGGCCGGACGACGCGCCGGACGGGAGGTACAGGGTGGTGTCCAGGTCCACGGGGGCGTCGCCGGACGGTCCGGAGCGGACGGTGAGCATCGCGCTCTGCGTGCGGACGTCCGATCCCTGCGGCCACACCGCCCAGGTCACGGCGGCAGCCAGCAGCACGACGACCGCTGCTGCGGCGATCGTGCGGCGGCGGGTGGGCAGGGCACGCCGGAACCACGCGGCCGGCGACGGCGATCTCATGCGGCACACGGTACGGCGCGCAGCCTGAGCATTGGCTGAGATCCGCCGTACGTCCGTCCGGTTGCCCCGATCGGTGAACCGGTCTGGTGCGACCGAGCATCAGGCGTGGCGGGCCAGTGAGTTGACTTCGGATCCTGTGAATTCCGATCTTTCGCGGATATCACCCTCGATGCCTTCATGTCACACCAACGAACCGGACAGAGCGTGCCCGGAACCCTGACGAACGGTGACATCGCTCGAACTGACGCAAACCTGACTCGTCGCAACCGGCCAGCTCGCCTGGGGTTCGATTAGTTTTCCGGTCCGGTGGACGGGACTTGTCGGCGTGCCGAGCCAGCCCACCACACGCTCACCCGAGCGACCCGACACCGCGCCGATCCCCCGCCCGACGCCGGAGGAGACACCCCATGACAGTCCCCGCGCCGCGGGCCCGTCGACGAACGTCCATGCTCGGCCGTTCGCTGCCGTTGCTGCTCATCGTCGCGCTGCTCGCGCCGGTCGGCACGCTCTTCACGTCCACCTGGCGACACACCGGCGACGATCGGAGCCTGGCCGACCGGGAACGACTCGGCGTGGAGTACCTCCGCGCGCTGGCCCCGGTCACCGAGACACTGGTGGAGGCCCAGACCACCGCCGTCGCCGGCCGTCCCGTCCCCGGCGAGCCCCTGACCCGTGCCGTCGAGCAGGCCGCCGCGGTGGACGCCCGCATCGGCGGAGAACTGCGCACGCAGGAACGGTGGGCCGGGCTACGCGCCAAACTGGAGGCGCTGCGCGACCGCAGCCCCGCCGACCCGGACGCTGCCTACACCGCGTACGGCGAGGTCACCGACCTGCTGCTCGCCCTGCACCGCAAGGTCCGGGAGAGCTCGGGGCTGGGCCGTGACCCGGGCGCCGACTCCTTCTTCCTGCAGGACAGCGCCGGCCAGAAGCTGCCCGAGGCGGTGGTGGGCGCCGGCCGGCTCGCCGACCTGGGTGTGCTCGCCGCTCGACGACCGGCCGCCGAACGACCCCGGAGCCTGATGGAGATGACCGGCCTGCGGGTGGCCGCCCTGGCGCCCGCGACCGACGCGGTCGACAACCTGCGCTCCGCCGTGGACAACTCGGAGAGCACCGACCTGGGCGCCAACGTGCTGACCCCGCTCGACGCCTACCAGCGGTCGGTGGAGGCGATGGCCCTGTACTCGACGCCCAGCGCCTCCGGAACCGTGGACCAGGGCCAACTGGCCGCCACCGCGCTCAACTCGCGCAACGCCGCCCGGCAACTTCAGCCCGTCATCCTCGGCGAGCTGGACACCCTGCTCACCGAACGGATCGACGGGTTGGCCCAGGACCGGTGGCTGGCCGCCGGGGCGGCCGGGGTGGCCGCGCTGGTGCTGATCTGGCTCGCCGTACTACTGATCGCCGCCGACCGGCGGACACGCCGGCGGGCCGCACCGGACGCCACGACCCCGGCCACCCCGCCGCCCGGCGACCCCTGGCAACCACCGGCCGCGACCGACCTCCGACCGCTGCAACCGGTGGGCGCGGCCCACGAGCCGGTCGCCGAACAGTGGGGGCCGTTCGATGCTGCTCGCTAGGCTCCGGATCCGCGGGAAGCTCGCGCTGCTCGTGGTAATTCCCCTGCTGAGCATGGTCGGCCTCGCGGTGCCCGTGGTGCTCGACCGGGTGGCCGCCGCCCAACGCGCCGCCGACATCACCGACCAGGTACGGCTCGCCAGCCGGGTCGGCAGCCTCGTCCAGGACCTCCAGCAGGAGCGCATCCTGTCGATCGGCTTCCTCCTCGGCCGGGTCGAACGCTCCGAGGTGATCCGCAAGGCGGCCGACGTGGACGACCGGGTGGCCGACCTGCGGGCCGACGGCGGAGACGCGCTGACCGAGCAGGTCGACCACGCGCTCAACGGGATTTCCCGGCTGGGCGACCTGCGCAGGGCGGTACTGGCCCGGAGCGCGAACCCCGGCCAGGTGATGGACGCCTTCGGCCCGGTCAACCGGGAGTTGATCGGATCGCTCCGGCTGGTCTTCAGTGTGGACACCGAGACGTTGCCCGGCCGCCAGGTGCTCGCCCTGGACGGGCTGCTCCGCGCCGACGAGGGCATCGGCGCCTGCGCCACGCTGAGCATCCTCGTCAAGGCGATCGGCACTCCGGACACCACCGCCGGCTACGTGGCGTGCATCGCGGCCCTCCAGGTCGACAACGCGCGCTTCCGCAGCCTGATCACGCCCGAGCAGCTCAAGGTGGCCCAGCTCAACGACGCCGCCGTGGCCGCGCGTACCAGCCCCGACTTCCTGATCACCAGCGCCCGGGACCCGGCCGGGGCGGTCCGCGACGTGCCGATGGAGGCGCTGTTCCCCGCCGTCCGCACGATGATCCGGCTCGGTCAGTTCGTCGAGAAGAAGATCGTCGCCGACGTTCTCGCCGAGGTGAAGGCCGACCAGCGGCGCGCGCTCACCGCCGCCTACCTGGTGGCCGGCGCGGCGGCGCTGATCCTGGCGCTGGTGGTGCTGCTCAGCGCGGCGGTGGCGCGTACGGTGGCCCGACCGCTGACCCAGCTCACCCGCTCCGCCGACCGGGTCGCCCGGGTCGCGGAGGCGGAGCTGGTCCGGGTCACCGACGACGAGGCGGAGAGCGCCCAGTCGGTCCGGTTGCAGCCGGTGGTCATCTCCTCCAGCGACGAGATCGGTGACCTGGCCCGGGCGTTCGACCGGGTGCAGAACACCGCCGCCCAGTTGGTCGAGCGGCAGATCGCCGGCCGGCGCAACGTGGCGCAGATGTTCGGACACGTCGGACGGCGTACCCAGAACCTGGTGAGCCGGCAGCTCGCGCTGATCGACCGGCTGGAGCAGCAGGAGGCCGACGCGGGCCGGTTGGAGCACCTGTACCGGCTCGACCACATCTCCAGCCGGCTGCGCCGCAACGCCGGCAGCCTCGTGGTGCTCTCCGGCTCGGCGGGCGCCGACGCGCACACCGCGCCGGTTCCGCTGGCCGACGTGGTCCGGTTGGCGCTCGGCGAGATCGAGGACTACACCCGCGTCGACGTGCAGGTGCCGGCGGGTGTCGCCGCCGCGCCGGCCGTCATCGGCGACCTCGTCCTGGCACTGGCCGAGCTGATGGAGAACGCGACGGTCTTCTCCCCGCCGCACACCCGGGTCGTGGTGACCGGCGAGACCTCCGGTCCGGGCGCCCGGATCACCGTGGTGGACCACGGCATCGGCATGAGCGAGCAACGGCTCGCCGAGGAGAACGCCCGGCTCACCCGGCGGGAACGTCTCGACCTCGCGCCGACCGAGGTGCTCGGCCTCTTCGTGGTGGGCCGGCTGGCTCGCCGCCACGGCTGGGAGGTGCGTCTCGCCGCCACCGTCGGCGGCGGCGTGACCGCCCAGGTGGAGATTCCCCAGGCGTCACTGGTGCTGCGCCGCGCCGACCGGGCCGGGGCGACGGTCGCGCGGGCCGCCGTACCGGACCGGGGACGACGGCTGGCTCTCGACCCCGCCCGGGGCGCTCGTGCCCGGGGGGCCGCTGCCGCGCCGGCCACCGCCGCGCCGGCCGTCGCCGCAGCCGCCGCTGGGCCAGCGTCCGGCTTCGACACGGACCTGCTCAGCCGGGCCACCCGCAGCCTGGAGTCCGGCGAGTCCTGGGACGCCTTCGGCGCTCGGGAGTCGGCGGACGCCGCCGCGACCGCCCGTACGACACCGCAACCCGCCGCCGTCGCGCAGAGCGCCACCACGGCGGGAACGTCCGCCGGCCCCCGGATCCGGCAGCGGGTGCCCGGCGCGAGCCTCTCCGCGGCCGCCGCACCCAGCCGGCCGGTCGACGCCGCCAGCGCCGACCCGGACGCCGCCCGCGCGCTGGTCGAGGCGTTCCAGTCCGGCGTACGCCGGGCCGAGTCGAGCGCCCCGCCCGCCGATGGTCCCGGCGGGAACTGGTCAATGCGGACGGTCACCGACCCGCCGACCAGCGCGGGGCCCACGGCGGCGGATTCCGGCGCTACCGTCGACCTGCCCACCACCCCGGGCGGCTTCGGCCCGACCGTGGCGGACACCGGCGGCACCAACCGGGGCCGTCCCCGGCTGAGTCGGCGCGTGCCCGGCGCGAACCTGACGGTCTCACCGCCCAACCCACCAGCCAGCCCGCAGCTCGGCGACCCGGCCGAGGTGCGCAGCCTCATCACCGATTTCGAGGCGGGCGTCGCCCGCGCTCTCCGCGAAGTCAGCCCAGATCGTCGGAACGAAGAAGGATCATCACGGTGACCAGCCCCTTCCTGCACGACAACGTCGACCAGACCCAGCCGGCCGCCGCCGGGGACCTCAGCCCCGAGGCCCGCACGTTCAACTGGCTGCTGGACTCCTTCACCTCCAGCACCGCCGGGGTGTTGGAGGCGATCGCGGTCTCCTCGGACGGGCTGCTGATGGCCATGTCGGCCATCAAGGACCGCTCCAACGCCGAGCGTCTGGCCGCCGTGGTCTCCGGCATGACCAGCCTCGCCGGGGGCGCGGCCAGTTGGTACGCGCTCGGCGGCCTCAACCGGGTGATCGTCGACATGGCCGACGGATACCTGTTGATCAGCGCTATCAGCAGCGGTTCCGTGTTGGGTGTCGTCGCCGACCGCTCGGCGAACCTGGGCACCGTCGCGTACGAGATGACGCTCTTCGCCGGCCGGGCCGGCGGCGCGCTCACCCCGCGCCTGATCGCCGAGCTGAAGAACGCCGTTCAGCAGTGACTCCCGACGTCGCCGGCGAGGATCCGGACCCGGAGCCCGGGGCACGGATCCGCCCCTACCTGCGCACGCCGCACCCGGGTGGGGGCGGCGCGTCGGCGGCGCCGGAGCCGGCGCCGGGGCCGGCTCCGGACGACAGTGGCCCGGCCGGTCTGCGGCCGTTCGTGCTCACCGCCGGGCGGGTGGCCGGCGCCGATCCGGCGATCGGACTCGAGACGCAGGTGACCCGCTCCGACGTCGCCCGCTGGACGGGCACGCCGGTCAGCCTGCTGGCGCCGGAGCTTCAGGCGATCATCGCGCTCTGCGCCGAACCCATCTCGGTAGCCGAGATCTCCGCCCGGGCCCGGCTGCAGTTCGGCGTGACCCGGGTGCTGGTGGGCGACCTGCGGGCCGCCGGGCACCTGGACGTGCACGTCACCGACGCCAACGACGCCTACGACCCCGACCTCATCCTGCGAGTGATTGATGGACTTCGTGCGATCTCCTGAATGGCCGGTCGTCCCGATCGGGGGTCTCGCCGGCAACAGCGCCACCGCCCGCTACGGCGCGGCCCCGGGCACTCCTCCGGCGTCCGGACGGGCCAGCGCGCCACCGCCGACCGGGCCGCCACCTCCGTACCGGCCGCCGGCCGACACGGGACCGACCAGCCGTCCGTCGACCGCGCCACCCGTACCGGTCAAGATCCTCGTCGCCGGTGGGTTCGGGGTGGGCAAGACCACCACGGTCGGCGCGATCTCCGAGATCGCGCCGCTGACCACCGAGGCCGAGATGACCAGCGCCGGCATCGGCGTGGACGACCCGGGCGTACGGTCGAACAAGACCACGACCACGGTGGCGATGGACTTCGGTTGTGTGACCATCGACCGCAGCCTCAAGCTCTACCTGTTCGGCACCCCGGGGCAGTCCCGCTTCGGCTTCATGTGGGAAGACCTCGCCCGGGGCGCGCTCGGCGCGCTGGTGGTCGTCGACAGCGCCCGACTGGACGACTGCTTCCCGGCGATCGACTTCTTCGAGCGGGCCGGTCTGCCGTTCGTGGTGGGGGTCAACGCGTTCGACGGGCGACTGGCCCTGGAACTCGGCGAGATCCGCTGGGCGCTGGCCATCGGCGACCATGTACCCCTGGTGCAGTTCGACGCCCGGGACCGACTCTCCGTGCGGGACGCCCTGCTGGTCGTCCTGGACCGCGCGTTGGACCGGGCCACCCGGGACAGGAAGGCCTGAGCCGACCGGCTCCGGCCGTGGCGGGAAGGGGTGATCTGGTGAGGGGCGACCTGGACGAGACGCTGGCCCGGCTGGCCCGGCGCGAGGAGGCGCTGCGCCGGCGGGCCGACGACCGTGACGGCACCACGCCACCACCGGGCCCGACCGCCGCGCCGGGCGTCACCGCGCCGGCCCGCAACGCCGGGCCAGCCCGGCACGCGGAACGGCACGACCCCGCCGACGACGCCGGGTGGGGGCCGGTCGAGGAGGTGACCGAGGCGGTACGCCAGGTCGTCGGCGCGTACCCCGGGCTGGCGGTGACCGTCCGGGTGGAGCACGACGGTCGGACGTACCCGCTGCGGATCTCCTGGGACGGCCCGGACGTGACGGTCGGCCCGGAGCCGCCGGCGGCCCCGGTGGAACCCCCGCCGTCCTGGCCGCTCTCCGGGCGGACGGTCCCGTCGTGGGCGTCCGGCCCGGACGGGTTGACGCCGGACCCGGCGGCCCGCCTGGCCGAGTTGATCCGAAGCGACCCGTCGCTGCTGGACGAGTTGGATCCGCGGCGCTGAACGGCGTGACCGGCTGACGGGTACTACGGTCGGGCGGTGGCCCCACCCGACCTGACCCTGACGGCGAGCCTTCGACCGGCCGCGCTGGACGCCCGACGGGGCATCGTGCGGCTGCACCCGGAGGCGCTGACCGCGCTGGGTCTGCGACCGGGCTCGCCGGTGCGGCTGACGGGTCGCCGGGAGACCGCCGGGATCGTGGCGGCGGCCGGGGCGGGCGCGAGCAGCGCCCTGCTCTACGCCGACGACCTCACGCTCGGCAACCTGGGCGTACGGGACGGCGCGTCGGTGCGCGTCTCGCCGCTGCCGCTGACCCCGGCGGCCCGGGTCACCCTGGCCGGGCCGGTGGAGGTGATCGCGGCGGTCAGCCCGGAGATGCTCCGGCTCGCCCTGCTCGGCAAGGTGGTCACGGCCGGCGACGACGTGTCGCTGCTGCCGCAGGACGTGCTGCCGGACGCGTCGACGCGCGGTCTCGTCGAGGCGGCCCGGCGCAGCCTCGCCACCAGCGTCGGCTTCGCCTGGACGAGCACCCTGCTCACCGTGGTCACCGTCGAGGAGTCCGCCGGGTCGCTGGTCACCATGGACACGGTGGTCGCCTGGGAACACGGTCCGGCCACCCTCGGCGCGCCACCACCGGCCGGGCGGCCCGGGACGGTC
Organism: Micromonospora sp. NPDC049662; assembly: GCF_040675055.1. Lineage (NCBI taxonomy): Bacteria > Bacillati > Actinomycetota > Actinomycetes > Micromonosporales > Micromonosporaceae > Micromonospora > Micromonospora sp. NPDC049662. The sequence goes on along the minus strand of NZ_JBFAOC010000003.1, from coordinate 96,481 downwards.
GACGCCGTCGACGAGACGGACGCGCCCGACGTGGACGAGCTGCCGGGGTTGCGCGCCCAGGCGGACGAGTTGACCGAACTCCTCGACCTCGGCTTCCACCACCGGGAGGTGCTGGGCCGGCTGGGCACCACCATCTCGCTGGGCGTGCTGCTCTCCGGACCGGCCGGCTCCGGGAAGTCGGCGCTGGTCCGGGCGGTCGCGGCCCGGGTGGGTGCCCGCGTACACCCGCTGTGGGCGCCCGAGGTGGTCGCGCTGGCCGACCAGGCCGCCGCCGACCGGCTGCGCGCCGCCGCGACGGCGGCCCGTACCGCCGGGCCCGCGGTGCTGCTGATCACCGACGTGGAGGCGGTGGCCCCGGCGGACGAGCCCGGTCCGCTGGCCACGGTGTTCCGGCAGGTGCTCGCGGAGGTCGTCCGGGCGGGGGTCGCCGTGGTCTGCACCACCAGCCGACCGGAGGCCGTCGACGTGGCGCTGCGCGCCCCGGACCTGCTGTCGCTGCGGATCAGCGTGCCGCTGCCCGACGCGCCCCTGCGCCGCGAACAGCTCACCGTGCTGACCCGGCAGGTCCCGCTCGCCGACGACGTGCGGCTGGACGAGGTGGCCGGCCGTACCCCCGGGTTCGTCGCGGCGGACCTGGCCGCGCTGGTCCGGGAGGCCGGGGTACGCGCGGCGCTGCGGCAGAAGTCCGCGTCGACGCCCACGGTGTCGATGGCCGACTTCACCGCCGCCCTGGAGGTGGTCCGGCCGACGACGATGGCCGCGTCGACGTTGGAGTTGGCGTCGGTGACGCTTGACGACGTCGGCGGACTGGACGAGGTCAAGCAGACGTTGACCGAGTCGGTGCTGTGGCCGTTGACCTACCCGGACACCTTCGCCCGCCTCGGCGTGCAGCCACCGCGCGGCGTGCTGCTCTACGGACCGCCCGGTTGCGGCAAGACGTACCTGGTCACCGCGCTCGCCGGGTCGGGCCGGGCGAACGTGCTCTCGGTCAAGGGCGCGGAACTGCTCTCCAAGTGGGTGGGCGAGAGCGAACGCGCCGTACGCGAGCTGTTCCGCCGGGCCCGGGAGGCCGCGCCGACGCTGATCTTCCTGGACGAGGTCGACGCGTTGGCCCCGGTACGCGGGCAGGCCACCGACGGCGGCACCACGGATCGGGTGGTCGCGGCGCTGCTCACCGAACTGGACGGGGTGGAGGCGCTGCGCAACGTGGTGGTCGTCGGCGCCACGAACCGGCCGGACCTGGTCGACCCGGCGCTGCTGCGGCCCGGCCGGCTGGGGCGGCTCGTCTACGTGCCACCACCGGACGGTGCGGCCCGCGCGGAGATCCTGCGGGCCGCGTCCCGGAACGTGCCGCTGGCATCCGACGTCGACCTGGCCGCCCTCGGCGCGGACCTGGGCGGCTTCTCGGCCGCGGACTGCGCCGCCGTGATCCGGGAGGCGGCGCTCGCCGCGATGCGGGAGTCGCTGGCCGCCGCCACGGTCACCGCCGCGCACGTCGCTACCGCCCGCGACCGCGTCCGCCCGTCGCTGGACCCGGCCCAGGTCGCCTGGCTGGCCGCGTACGCCGCCGAGCGGGACTGAGCATCGCTCCAACCTTCTGGGGTACGCGGAGCGTTACCAGGGCAGCACATTCCTCAGTGGAGAAATCCACTCGACGACTGGCGGTGACCCTCTTGCGCAGGCTGCTCTCTCTTATCGTCGTCCCGCTGATGGCGGCGACAACCCTCGCCACGGTCGGTCCGGGCGCGAACGCCCAACCGAGGACGTCGTTCCCGTCCCGGATCGCCCTGCCCGACGGCTACTCCCCCGAAGGGCTGACGATCGGCCGGGGCACCACCGTCTACGTGGGCTCGGTCGGCAACGGGGCCGTCTGGCGGGGCGACCTCCGTACCGGACACGGTTCGGTGTTCATCGCGGGCGCTCCGGGGCGGGAGAAGGCCGGTCTCAAGCTCGACCCGCAGGGCCGGCTGTGGACCGCCGACTTCTCCGCCGGCACGGCGAGCGTCTACGACGGTGCGACCGGCGGGCAACTGGCCAACTACCGGTTCACCGACGAGCCGGGCAGCATCGTCAACGACCTCGTGGTCACCCGGCACGCCGTCTACTTCACCGACTCGGCCCGGCCGGTGCTGTACGTCGTACCGCTGCTTGCGGGTGGTCGGCTGCCCGCCGCCACCGCCGCCCGGGTACTGCCGCTCACCGGCCCGGCCGCCACGCCAGACGCGTTCAACAACGGGATCGTGGCGCTTCCCGACGGGGACCTGCTGGTCGACCAGATGTTGACCGGTCGGCTGGTCCGCGTCGACGCGCGCACCGGCGCCAGCCGTGTCGTCGACCTCGGCGGCTACTCGGTGGACCGGGCGGACGGGCTGGTGCTGCGCGGTCGCACCCTCTACGTGATCCGGAACCTGAGCAACGTCGTCGCGGTCGTCGAGCTGAACGCCGCCGGCACCGCCGGGGTGGTCCGGCGGGAGATCACCAGCCCGGCGCTGCGGTCGCCGGCCACCGGCGACCTGCTCGGCTCGGCGCTCTACGTGGTCAACGGCCGGTTCGACGTCGAGCCCGGCCCGACCGTCGACTACGACGTCGTACGACTGCCCGCCTGATCGGACGGTCGGCGGTGGCCCCGGCGGGGTCGCCGCCGATCCGTTCCGCTCAGCGAGCCGGCGGCGTCGAATCCAGGCAGATTTCGGCGTGCACCTTTCCACCATCTGAGCGCAGTTTCGCACCGCATTTCTCGAGGATGGCGAGCGCGCCGACATTGTCCGGCGTCGTCTCCGCGACGACCGCACGCATTCCGGCGCGGGCGGCGACGTTGAGCAACTCACGCAGGGCGGCCGCGCCGATGCCCTGGCCCCGCGCCGAGAGGCCGAGCCACATGCCGGTCTCCACCGTGCCCGGTTCATCACAGCGCGTCATCCGGATCATGCCCACCACCTCGCCGCCGACGAGGATCGCGTACATCTGCGAGCCGGTCGGGCCGTCCAGGCCGGCGAAGCTCGCCCGGTGGAACTCGCGAAAGGCCTCCCGGCGGGCGAGCGACCAGCCGGCGGGCGCCTCCACGGGAGGCATCACCTCACCCGGCTCGGCCTCGGCAGCCGCTACGGAGAGCAACGGCTCCAGATTCCGCTCGTCCACCGGCTCCAGCCGGACCGCACTCGCCACGTGCCGCAGTCTGCCGGCCCCATCGGCCGAAGTCCACCCCATTGGGCAGCGGATGGCGGTCCGGCCACGGGTACCGGCCGGTCGGGCGGTTCGCGTGTTTCTCCTCACGCTCCGTCGTTATTTGGCCTATGGCCCGAACTCGCAGAACACCACCGAGGCGTCGTCGGTGGGCTTGTGCCGGCGGAGCCGATCGGGATGATCGCGCTCGGCGTCCCGGACCCGACCGAGCAGCGCGGCCGGGCCTTCGGCGCTCAGCAGGTCGAGCAGTCCCGCCCAGTCGGTCAGCCCGAACTGCTCGACCGCGCTGGACGCGCCGTCGCTGAGCAGCGCCGCCCGGCGCAGGGCCGCCGAACCGTGCCGGGGCAGCGTCCCGGTCACCGCGTGGAAGGCCGCGTCCGGGTCGGCCGCCGCGACCCAGTAGCCGTGCGTACGGTTCATCCGCTCCCGCTGGATGCTTACCGCGTGCCGGAAGCGCGTGACCGGGTCCGACGCGCCCGCCGGCACGGTGGCGAGGGTCTGCCGCAGCTCGGCCATCGCGCTGTCCAGCCGGTCGTCGGTCACCACGGTGACCTGGCCGTCCACATCGAGCACCAGCGGACTGTCGCAGAGCACCAGGTAGTCGACCTGGTCGCCGCAGTCGCGCAGCAGGCAGACGGTGCTGGACGGGGTGCCCGGGTGGTCGAGGTCGCACTGCCCGCCGTGGTCGGCGCGGACGGCGAGAATGGCCGCGGCCAGGTTGCTGGTCAGGCGGGCCGCCGGGCGGGCCGCCTCGGCCACCGCGAGCCGGGCGGCCAGGTGTCGGACGTACCACTCCGGGCCGTGGACGCAGCCCGTGTCGAAGCCGTCCGGGACGGTGGCGCCGTCCAGGACACCGACCAGCGGACCGAACTGGAAGACCATGTCCTCGTTGACGGGCCGACCAGGGGCCGGCGCGGACGCGGAGCGTACCCGCATCATCAGCAGGACCCTGCCGCGGTCGTACCCCTCATGGCCCGCTCCCTCCGTTGACCCGTGCCACGGTGACGAGACGGGCGTCGCGTACCCGCGCGCGCGAGCTCCATTCCTGCGCTGCCGGGTGTCGCGGCGGCCCAGCGGTACCGTCGTCCAGCCGGCGCCACCGACACCGTCAGCGGCGGCGGTTGCGGGCCCGCGACGAGCGCAGCCGGCGGAGCCGGCCGATCAGCACGGGATCGGCGGCGAGCGCCGCCGGATTGTCCAGGAGACCGTTGAGCAGTTGGTAGTACCGGGTCGAGGAGACGCCGAAGGTGTCCCGCACGGCCTGTTCCTTGGCGCCGGCGTGCCGCCACCACTGCTGCTCGAAGGCGAGGATGGCCAGTTCGCGGGTGGTCAGGCCCGCCTGTGCGGGGACGGGCGGGGCAGGCGTCGCCTCGTCCGACGACGCGGTTCCGGCCGGCTCGCCCTCGTCGGTGCTCTCGACGGAAGGCGCGGCCCGGGGAGTCGGCACGCTCGGCGCGACGCCGCCGGCCGCCTCGGCCGGACGAGCGTCGGTGGACGGCTCGGGGGCGACCGGGGTGGCGTCGGCGGACATGACGTTCAGCCTAGTCAGCGACGGCCATGGTCGCAGTAGCCGGCGCGGCCGGCCCCGCACGTCGGGACACCCCGACGGTCGGAGCCGGCCACGTTACGCCGTTGACGTGTCGATCAGGAGATGTCGCGGCGCCGCATCGCCCAGATCGCCGCGCCGAGGATCACCACGAGCCCGACCGAGAAGATGGCGGAGGACTGCTGCCAGGTGATGTCCATCGTCTCCGGCTTGCACTCGCCGAAGTAGGTCGCGTTGCAGGACTGCCAGTTCTCCAGGGTGACGGTCTTCGTCATCCAGGCCAGCGCGTACGTGGGCAGCAGCCACGCCTCGGCGAACTTGACGCTCGCCATCGACAGCAGGATGCCGAGGCCGAACTGGCCGACAACCATCAGCGCCACGACACCGCCGAGGGCCATCGCGGTGTGCCGGCCCAGCGAGGCCAGCGCGAAGCCGATGGTGGTGATCACCAGCACCAGCGCCACACCGCGCAGCCCGGTCAGGGCGAACGACTGCCAGGCCCCCGAGGTCATCTTCTCGGTGCTGCCCCGGAAGCTGGCGACGGCCCAGAAGCCGGCGAACCACAGCACCGCGGCGGGCAGTGTCACCGCCAGGATGCCGGTGAGCAGCGCGGCCAGCTTGGTGAGCAGTACGGTGAGCCGCTTCGGCCGCCAGAGCAGCAGGTTCATCATGCCGCCGGTGCTCCACTCGGCTCCGACGAAGGACGCGCCGATCACGAACCCGACCAGGGCGAGGATCGCCGCGAACGGGACCAGTGTCTCGTCGAACGTCTTGCGGAAGTTGAACGTCGACGGCAGGAACCACTCCGCCTTGATCTCCTCGCGCGGCGGCGGAGTGATCATCGAACAGTCGTCGGGGTAGCGGCCGTCGCTCGAGGTGCCGGCCTTCTTGGCCTGCTCGCAGTTGACCCGCTCCTGCTCGCTCCAGCGGACCTGATCCTGGTACTGCTGGTCGGCCTGCCGCTCGGCCTTGGCGAGCTGGCCGGCGTCGATCTTCTGGTTGGTGAAGAAGACGCCGACCACCACGGCGGCCAGCACCAGCAGGCCGAGCAGCGTCATGTAGCGGGTGAAGCGCCGCTTGGCCAGCCGGCGCAGCTCCGTCCGATAGAGGCTCACGCGCCCCACCCTCCTCCGGTGGCGCCGGGCTGACCCGTCCCACCGACCTTCATGGACTCGTCGACCTGCCGGTGCTGGCCGGGGACCGGCGCGGTGGCGGTCAGTTCGAGGAAGACACTCTCCAGGTCGACCGCGATCGGGGCCAACTCGCTGACGTACAGGTTCTGCTCGGCTAGCAGCCGGGTCACCGACGCCGGCTTGTCGACGCCGGTCAGCATCAGGTGGTCCGGGTGCCCGGTGACCCGGATGCCGGCCCGGGTAAGGGCCTCGGTGGCCGTCGGCAGGTCACTGACCGCCTCCAGGCGTACCCGGACCGCGCCGGACGAGTGCTGGGCGAGCACCTCGTCGACCGGGCCGAAGGCGACCCGTCGACCGAGCGAGATGATGGTGACCGAGTCGCAGATGAGCTGGATCTCGCCGAGGATGTGGCTGGACAGCACCACGGTCATCCCGGACTCGGCGAGATTGCGCATCAGCGTGCGCATCTCGCGGATGCCGCCCGGGTCGAGGCCGTTGGCCGGCTCGTCGAGGATCAGCAGCCTCGGGTTCTTGAGTAGGGCGGACGCGACGGCGAGCCGCTGCTTCATGCCCAGCGAGTACGTCTTGACCCGCTCGCCGGACCGGTCGCGGAGCCCGACCAACTCCAGCACCTCGTCGACCCGCGTGGCGGGCACCTCGCCCGCCCCGGCCAGCAGGGACAGCGTGTCCCGTGCGGTGAAGTGCGGGAAGAACTGCGGGCTCTCGACGATCGCGCCGACCTGACCGGCGACGGTGGGCAGCGCGGCGGGCACCTCGTGCCCGAGCAGCGCCATCCGTCCGCCGTCGGGCCGGATCAGGCCGAGAAGCGTACGCAGCGTGGTGGTCTTGCCGGACCCGTTGGGACCCAGGAAGCCATGCACCTGCCCCGCGTCGACCTGCATGTCGAAGCCGTCGAGCGCGTTGCGGGTGCCGCGTCGACGACTCTTGTACGTCTTACGTAGACCTTCGATCTCCAGGACAGCTGGCAAGCTGCACCTCCCCCGATGGTGGGCGTGACAGCCGACACCATACGCGGTATGCAGCGGTGCGCAATACCCGGTATGCAGTGACACGCCGGTCGATGCGTTTCATCGACGGAGCGTGACCGTTCAGGCGCAGACGACCTGCACGCCGGCCGCCCGGAAGGCGTCCACCACCTCGGGCGCGGCCCCGGAGTCGGTCACCAGCGTCTCGACCCGCTCGACCGGGCAGATCCGGGCGAAGGCGTGACCGCCCAGCTTGGACGAGTCCGCTATGATCACGACCCGCTTGGCGCGCGCGACCATCAGGTTGTTCATGGCCGCCTCTCCCTCGTGGTGGGCGGCGGCGCCGAGCTGCGGGTCGATCGCGTCCACGCCGAGCAGGGCGACGTCCAGGGTGACCTCCCGCAGCAACGCGCCGCCGAGCGGGCCGACCAGCTCGAACGACTTCGGACGCACCACCCCGCCGGCCACGACCACCTTCATCCGGGACCGCACGAGAAGCTCGTTGGCGATGTTCAGCGCGTTGGTCACCACGGTGAGCTGGGCGCCCTCGGCACTGGTGTTGAGATCCGGCCGGACGGCCAGCGCCCGAGCAACCTCCGTGCTGGTGGTGCCGCCGTTGAGGCCGACCACGGTTCCGGGCGTGACGAGCGCCGCGGCGGCAGCGCCGATCCGCTGCTTCTCGGCCGAGTGCTTGGCCGTCTTGTAGCGCAGCGGCAGGTCGTACGAGACACCGTTGGCGACCGCGCCACCCCGGGTTCTGGTGATCATCTGCTGCTGGGCGAGCTGGTCGAAGTCACGCCGGATGGTCGCCTGGGAGACGTCCAGCCGCTCGGCGGCCGCCTCGACGCTGACCCGACCGTTGTCGGTCAGCATCTCCAGCAGGGCGTTCCATCTGGCGTACCGGTCCACCTCGGGGGCCCCTCCCAGTAACTGCACGGTCGGTGATTGATTGCGTGCACACTAGTGCGCGAAACTAGGCTTGCGCAAAAGGCTGGCCTGCGCGATCGGCCGGCCGGTTGCCACGACCACCTCGGTTCGCGCAGAATAACGCGCGAAATACGGCCCTTACGAGCCGTATTGCGCAGACAGGTCGGCCCTGCGAGGAGTTACTCATGGCGTACGTGGACGCGGAGATCGCGAGCCAACCCGACTGTTGGCGGGAGGCCGCGTCGCTGTCCAACGCCGTACGTGACGACCTTCCGCGCCCCGGCGAGCGGGTCGCCGTCGTCGGTTGCGGCACGTCGTGGTTCATGGCGATGGCGTACGCGGCCCGCCGCGAGCAGGCCGGCCAGGGCGAGACCGACGCGTTCCAGGCGTCCGAGTTCCCCGCCGGCCGCCAGTACGACCGGCTCATCGCGATCACCCGCTCCGGCACGACCACCGAGGTGCTGGAACTGCTCGCCGCGCTGCGGGGGCGTACGCCCACCACCGTCATCGTCGGTGACCCGGCGGCGCCCGCCGTCGACCTGGCCGCCGCCGCGGTGACCATGGCCTTCGCCGACGAGCGCTCGGTGGTGCAGACCCGTTTCGCGACGACCGCGCTGGCCCTGCTCCGGGCGAACCTCGGCGACCCGGTGACCGCGCTCGCCGCCGACGCCGAGGTGGCGGTGCGTTCCCCGCTGCCGATCGACCCGGCCACCATCGAGCAGGCCACCTTCCTCGGTCGCGGCTGGACGGTCGGCCTCGCCCAGGAGGCCGCGCTCAAGTGCCGGGAGGCGGCCACCTTCTGGGCCGAGGCGTACCCGGCGATGGACTACCGGCACGGTCCCATCTCGGTCGCCGCGCCGGGCCGGCTGGTCTGGGCGTTCGGCGAGTTGCCCGACGGGCTGCCCGAGGACGTCGCCGCCACCGGCGCCGCCTTCGTGCACAGCCGCACGCACGGTTGGCGCACGGTGCTCGGGAGCTGGTCGGCCGGTCGTACCCCGGTCGACCCGATGGCCGACCTGATCCTGGCGCAGCGATTCGCGGTCGCCCTGGCGACCAGCCGTGGCCTCGACCCGGACGCGCCACGACACCTGTCCCGGTCAGTGGTACTGGCGTGAGCGGTGCTGGGCGCGACGACCGGGTGGTCGTGGCGTTGGACGTCGGCGGCACCGGCATGAAGTGCGCCCTGGTCCGGCCGGACGGCGTGGCGGTACGCGCCGAACGACACCCCACCGACGCCGCGCGCGGGCCGGCCGCCGTGGTCGACACCATCCTCGGCGTGGCCGAAGGGCTGGCCGCCAAGGCCCGCGCCGACGGCTTCACCCCGGTCGCCATCGGCATCGCGGTCCCCGGGGTGGTGGACGAGGCGCGCGGGGTGGCGGTGTGGTCGGCGAACGTGGGCTTCCGGGCCGTACCGCTGCGGGACCTGGCGGTGCGACGGCTCGGGCTGCCCACCGCGCTCGGCCACGACGTGCGCGTCGGTGGTCTCGCCGAGGCCCGGCTCGGGGCCGGACGCGGCGCCGACCACGTGCTCTTCGTGGCGATCGGCACCGGCATCGCCGCCGCGCACGTCGTCGGCGGCCTGGCCGCCGTCGGCGCGCACGGCGCGGCCGGCGAGATCGGCCACATCATGGTCCGACCCGACGGTCCGCGTTGCGGATGCGGGCGGCCCGGCTGCCTGGAGGCGGTCGCGTCGGCGTCCGCGATCGGCCGGCGCTACGCGGAGCTGGCCGACGGCCGGCCCGACGCTCCGGTGACGGCTGCCGCCGTGGCCGAACGGGCGGCGGCCGGCGAACCGCTCGCCGCCGAGGTCTGGCGGTCGGCCGTCGAGGCGCTCGCCGACGGCCTGGCCACCGGGCAGGCACTGTTCGACGTGACGACGATCGTGCTCGGCGGCGGTCTCGCCCAGGCGGGCGACCTGCTGCTCGTCCCCCTCCGGGCGGCGCTGCACGAGCGGATGACCTTCCACCGTGAGCCGCAGCTCGTCGCGGCCGCCCTCGGCGACGAGGCCGGCTGCCTGGGGGCCGCCCTGCTCGCGCTCGACACCCTGGCCGCCGACCGTGCTTGACCAACAGGAGGAACGATGACCGAACGGGTGAACGGCCGAGTGGTGACCCCGACCGGTGTCATCCGGCAGGGCTGCGTCGAGTGGGACGGTGAACGGATCACCGCGGTGGCCGAGTACCCGTCGGTCCGCGACGGGCACTGGATCCTGCCGGGCTTCGTCGACATGCACACGCACGGCGGCGGGGGCCACACCTTCACCACAGGGGACGCCGACCAGGCCCGCGCCGCGGCCGCCTTCCACCTGGGACACGGCACCACCACGCTGCTGGCCAGTCTGGTCAGCGCGCCCTTCTCCGTGATGCGCTCGGCCACCGAGGCGTTCGCGCCGCTGGTCGACGAGGGTGTGCTGGCGGGGGTCCACTTCGAGGGTCCCTATCTCTCCGCCGCCCGCTGCGGCGCGCAGAACCCCGAGTACCTCCGGGACCCTTCCACCGAGGAGCTGTCCGAGCTGATCGAGCTGGGCCACGGCGCGGTCCGGATGGTCACCCTCGCGCCGGAGCGCGACGGCGCGCTGGAGGCGATCAAGCTGCTCACCGCGCAGCGCGTGGTGGCCGCCGTGGGTCACACCGACGCCACCTACGAGCAGACCCAGGCCGCGATCGCCGCCGGGGCGAGCGTGGGTACGCACCTGTTCAACGGCATGCGTCCGGTGCACCACCGCGAACCGGGCCCGGTGGTGGCCCTGCTGGACGCGTCCACCGTGGTCTGTGAACTGGTCGCCGACGGCGTACACCTGCACGACGGCATGCTGGCCTTCACCACCACGACCGCCGGCCCCGACCGGGCCGCGCTGATCACCGACGCGATGGCCGCCGCCGGAATGGCCGACGGCGAGTACGAGCTGGGCGGGCAGGCGGTGACCGTCGCCGACGGGGTGGCCCGGCTCGCCCGCGACGGCGCGATCGCCGGCAGCACGCTGACCATGGACGCGGCGCTGCGGCACGCCGTGCATGCCGGCATCCCGATGGCCGACGCCGCCCGGATGGCGGCGACCACCCCGGCCCGCGCGATCGGCCTGGGTGACCGCGTCGGCGCCCTCCAGGTGGGTCTCCGCTCCGACCTGGTCGTGCTCGACGACGACCTCAACGTGGTACGGGTGCTGCGCGGCGGTTCCTGGGTGGAGTGACGCGGATCGTGCCCTCCGGCGAGCGCCTGCGCATGCCTGTCGGAGAGCCTGTCGAGCTGCCCCAGATACGGGACGGGAGGGCACCGAAATCGAACCCGGCAGCAGCAGCCAACTCGACCCGACACGCCCCACCCCACATCCGGGGCAGCTCGACCCGACACATCGCGCCCCACATCCGGGGCAGCTCGACAGGGCATGAGGAAGGGGCCTGGTACCTCTCGCGGCGCAGCCCGACCGTGACGTCAGCCCATCGGCCGTGACGTCAGCCCCGATGGACGCGCGCGCTGGCGATCAGCTCAGGCTGGGGACGTCGACGCCGAGGATGGCCTGTTCGTCGGGGCGATGCACCAGCACGTCGGCCAGGTACGACTGGACCGCGTGTCGCATCCCCACGTCCCGGCCGGCCTGCTCGGAGAGCAGCCACTTGTGCTCGATGATCTGCGCGAACAGCTCCTGCGGCTCAAGCTTGCGCCGCAGGTGCGCGGGCACGGCCCGGACCACCGGCTCGAAGACCTCGGTGAGCCAGCGGTGCGCCGCCTGCTGCTCGTCGGTCAGATCGCTCTCCGCGCGGTAGGCGTCCAGGTCGTTGAGCAGCTTGCGGGCCTGGTTCTCCTCGGCGTCCAGACCGGTGAGCCGCAGCAGCCGCCGCGTGTGGTAGCCGGCGTCGACGACCTTCGGCCGGACCAGGTAACGCCCGTCCGCAGCGCTCGACATGGCCACCTCGGCCACGTCGAACCCCAGGTCGTTGAGGCGACGGATCCGGCCCTCGATGTCGTGCCGCGCCTGTCGCTCGATCGCCTGCTCGTAGGTGATCTCGTGCCACAGCCGCTCGTACCGCTGCACGACCTCCTCACAGACCAGCTCCGGGTCGATGGACTCGTGCAGCAGGCCGGCGGCCTGCAGGTCCAACGCCTCGCCGAAGATGTTCACCCGGGCGATCTCCAGGTCCTCGCCGCGCTGCCCGTTGGAGAGCGAATTGTGCAGCGCACCCGTCTCCGCGTCGACCAGGTAGGCGGCGAAGGCCCCCGCGTCCCGGCGGAACAGCGTGTTCGACAGCGAGCAGTCTCCCCAGAAGAAGCCGGTCAGGTGCATCCGCACGATCAGCGCCGCGAGCGCGTCGAGCAGCCGGCTCATCGTCTCCGGCCGAAGGGTGTGCGAGAAGAGCGCCCGGTACGGCAGGGAGAACTGGAGGTGCCGGGTGATCAGCGCCGATTCGAGGGGCTCCCCGTCGTCGGCCTGCCGGTCGGCGACGACCGCCACCGCCTCGACCGAGGGAAAGTCGATCCGCTCCAACGCGCGCAGCAGGTCGTACTCCCGCTCGGCGATCCGCTCGCGGGTCTCCTTGAAGGCGTACACGTAGTCGCCCAACCGGACGAACCGGACGATGTGCCGGGAGATGCCCTGCGGCAGGGCCACCAGGTGCTGGGCAGGCCACTCTTCCAGCGGTGTCGACCAGGGCAGGTCGAGCAGCGCCGGGTCGACGAGGGCAGACGTGATCCGCACGGGGACAAGCATGACGGGTAACCCCCCGCCTCCGCCGCACATCGTGGTTGGGCCCACAGCGCCGCACCTCCCGGTCTCGCGCCGGGCCGGTAGCGTGGTCGCGTGCTCAAACCCACGGGTGTACGACGTGACCTGCGGCTTCGGCCCGTCCGCCCGGCCGGCTGGTGGTTCGACGCCCTGCTGCTGGCCGGTTTCGGGGCGGTGACCCTGGCGCTGGCCAACGGGGCGCTGCTCGGGCTGGACCTCGCGGTCCGCGAATGGGCCTACGCCCATCACCCGGCGCCGATCTACTGGACGGCGCGGGTGTTGAACTTCCTCGGGCAGGGCGGCTGGCTGCTGATGCCGATCGCCGGGGCGCTCGGGCTGGCGGTCGCGTGGCGTTCCCGCACGGTTCGGCCACTGCTGCTGCTGGCGGCGGCGTTCGTGCTGCTGTACCTGACGGTCGGCCCGCTCAAGATCCTGACCGATCGGGCAGCGCCCAGCTCGGATCTGCCGCCGGGTGAGTCCGTCCGGATCTTCAACGACCTGCCGCCCACCGAGTACGACCTCTCCTATCCGTCGGGGCACGTCGCCAACGCGATCGTCTGGTACGGGGTGATCGCCGTGCTGCTGACCGCGCTGACGGCCGGGCGACTGCACCCGAGCGGGTACCGCCTGATCCGTTTCGCACCCCCGGCGATCCTGCTGGTCACCACGACATACCTGAATTTCCACTGGCTCACCGACGGCGTCGCGGCACTGCTGCTCGGCCTCTTCCTGGACCGGCTGCTGCACCGGCTGCCGTGGGACGATCTGCCGCTCCCCGGCCGGTTACGTGAGTGGGACCGCCCGTTCACGTCGTACCCCTAGGATTTCCGCTCGTGGATCGACTGGCGCGGCGGCTGGGCGTACCCGATGCGGTTGTCATCGGGTTGGGCTCGATGCTCGGCGCGGGCGTCTTCGTGGTCTTCGCCCCGGCCGCGGCGGCGGCCGGCGGCGCCGGCCTGCTGCCCGCGCTGCTGCTCGCCGGTTTCGTCGCCTTCTGCAACGCGACCAGCTCCGCGCGGCTGGCGGCCCGTTACCCGGAGTCCGGCGGCACCTACGTCTACGGCCGGGAACGCCTCGGCCCGCTGGCGGGATTCGTGGCGGGCTGGGGGTTCGTGGTCGGCAAGACGGCGAGCTGCGCGGCGATGGCGCTGACCATCGGGGCGTACCTGTGGCCAGGGCAGACCCGGCTGGTCGCCGTCGGCGCGGTCCTCGCGGTGACCGGCGTGAACCTGCGCGGCATCGGTAAGACGGCCACCGCCACGAAGGCGCTCGTCGCGCTGGTGCTCGCCGTGCTGGCCCTCGTCGCGGCCGTCGGTCTGGTGGGCGGGCCGGTGCACCTGGACCGGCTGACCGATACCGGCGGCTCCGCGCGAGGTGTGCTCACCGCCGCCGGGCTGCTGTTCTTCGCCTTCGCCGGGTACGCGCGGATCGCCACGCTCGGCGAGGAGGTGCGCGACCCGGAGCGGACCATCCCCCGGGCGGTGCCACTGGCCCTGGGGGCGGTGCTGGCGGTCTACCTGGTCCTGGCCGTGATCACGCTCGGCGTGCTGGGCGCCGACCGGCTGGCCGGGTCCGCCGCGCCCCTGGTCGACGTGGTGACCGCCGCCGGGCTGCCCGACCTGGCCTGGGTGGTCCGGGCCGGGGCGACCATCGCCGTCGTCGGGGTGCTGCTCTCCCTGGTCGCCGGGGTGGGCCGGACCACGCTCGCGATGGCCCGCCGCCACGACCTGCCCGGCGCGCTGGCCGCCGTGCACCCCGTGCGCCGGGTACCGCACCGCGCCGAGGTGGCGGTGGCCGCCGTGGTGATCGTGGTGGTGCTGCTCGGCGACGTACGGCAGGCGATCGGCTTCTCCAGCTGCACGGTGCTGGTCTACTACGCGATCACCAACGCGGCGGCGCTCACGTTGGGCCGGGACCGGGGGCGACGGCTACCGGTGCAGGTGCTCGCCGGGCTCGGGCTGGTCGGCTGCCTGCTGCTCGCGCTCAACCTGCCGCTGGGCAGCGTCCTCGCCGGCGTCGGCGTACTCGCCGCCGGGGCGGTGTGGCACGGCCTGCGGCAGCGGGATCGCTGAGAGGTCCGTCGCGCGCGGCACCGGGCTGGTCGTCGCGGGCGGGGCGCACTGCCGGGTCAGCCAGTCCAGGCCACGTCGGCGGGCGACCACGGTGAGCCGGTCGCCCGCGAAGATCACCTGGCGGGGATCGAGGTCCTTCCACCAGATGGTCTTCGCCGCGCCGGCCGGGGTCCGGGCGATCAGCCGGACCTGCCCGTCCCGGTTGACGGTGTCCAGCGGCCGGCCGTCCAGCTCGGAGCCGGCGGCGACCGGCACCTCGGCGACCGGCAGCGCGTGCCGGTCGACCGGGATGGTGGTGATGACCGCGCGTTCGGTGAGCGCGCCGATGAAGGCCGGGGCGGCCAGGTAGGAGACCGATCGGGACACCCCGAGCGCGAAGGTCTCCTCCACCCGCTCGGCGAAGTCACCGTCGAAGAGCCGCAGCACCACCCGCAGGTCGTCGCGGAGGTCGCGGGCGGCCAGCGCCGCCTCCAGGTTGGCGACGTCGTCGGTGGACGCCACCACCAGCGCCTGACAGTCCGCCACCGATGCGGCGGCCAGGGTCTCGGGCAGCGCGGCGTCGCCGACGACCAGTGGCACCTCCAACTGGCGGGCCAGGGCCGCGCCACGTGGCGCCGGGTCCTTGTCGATCGCCACGACCTCGACGTCGTACTCGCGCAGTTGGGCCATCACCCGCGTGCCGACGTTACCGAGGCCGATCACCACGACGTGCCCGGCGCGGGCCGGTTGCAGCAGACCGGTGTGCAGGGCGAGACGGGCGTTGACGATGCCGTCCACGACGACGGCGGTGATCAACGGGATCAGCGCGAGCCCGGCCAGGTTGAGCACCACCTGCATGATCTGCGCGTCGGCGGCCTTGCCGGTGTCCGGATCGGCGCCACTGAGGGTGGTGACCAGCGTCAGGTACAGCGCCTCCAGCGGAGAAACGCCCTCGGTGCGGGAGATCAGCGCGCCCAGCACCGCGATCACGGCGAGCACCAGCATCACCGCGATGCCGATCTTGCGGGTGGCGAAGCCGCGTACGGCCCGCACCAGCATCGTGACCGGCCGGCGTCGCCGCCGGGCCCGGACCAACCGGCGCGCGGCGACCTCGGTGCCCGGCGGCAGACCGGTCGCCTCGGCGAGCACCAGGTCCGCGCCGGCCTGCTCGGCCGGCAGCAACTCCATCCCCTGCCGCCCGTCGGGGCGGGCCAGCGCGCACACCACGTCCTGCGTCCGGACGTCGGCACGCCGCGCCACCCGCAACGTCTTGTCCCGGTGTTGGAAGGAGCTGGGATCGACCTCGCCGAGCGCGGCGGCCACGAACGCCGGGGCGGCCATCTCGGCGTCGGAGAGCACCTCGACGGGCGCCCTGATCAGCTTGCGGACGCCGTCGGCCAGGGTGCCGTTGAACATCCGCAGCACCTGCCGGACGCGCTGGTCGACGGCCTGGGCACAGAGCGCGGCGTGCAGGTTGCCCACGTCGTCCTGGTGCAGCAGGGCCAACCCGGTCGCCCCGGCCAGGCCGGCGGCCTCGAAGGTCGCCACGTCCAGGCGTTCCGAGCGGATCACGCGGACGCCGCGCAGGCTCGCCACGTCGGGACCGGTGCTGCGGTAGCGCTCCGGCACCACGACGGTGACCCGTGCGCCGCCCACGGGCAGGTCGGATTCGAGCAGCGCGCGGGCCACGTAGTAGGCCAGGGCGTCCCGGCCACAGATCACGTAGTGCGGACGCGGGTCACCGGCGGAGCGGAGCCGCCAGTTCCACTCGACCGCCCGTCGCGCCCGGTCCCGCCACGGCTCCGCCATGCCCGGATCGTAACCAGCACGATCACCCTGGGCGACCCCACCCGGATCGTCCCGGGCAGGCATGCCGACCCGGGCCGTGGGTAGAGCACCTGCCATGCAGACCTTCCTCCCGTACCCGGACTTTCTGGCCAGCGCCCGCGCGCTGGACCAGAAGCGGCTGGGCAAGCAGCGGGTGGAGGCCATCCAGGTGTTGCGCGGGCTCACCTGGCCGGGGTACGGGTGGCGCAACCACCCGGCCGTGAAGATGTGGGCCGGGTACGAGGAGGCGCTGACCCGGTACGGGCTGGACATGTGCGCCGTGTGGACCGAGCCGGGCCGGGCGGACACCTGCGCCTCCACGCTGACCGTCGACCTCGCCGCCGCCTGCGGGGCGGGTGTCGTACGCACCCAGGACGAGCTGGCCCGCGCCGGTGACCTGCCACCCTGGCTCGGCCGTGACGACCTGCACCTGAGCCACCGCTCCTCGCTGCTGCGCAAGGACCCGACGCACTACGCCCCGATCTTCGGCACCGACACGCCCGACGACCTGGAGTACGTCTGGCCCGCGTCCGACCGGGCGCGGCGCTGCCTGGCATAGGAGACTGGCGGCAGACGAGGGAGGTGCCCATGGCGCTGTCGCGTGTGGTGGGTCGGCTCATCGGCGTACGCCAGCATGAGGTGGACCCCGGCGGCGGTGGCGCCGCCCGCGTGCCGCGCCCGGTCGCGGCGGTCGTGGTCGGCGCGGGCATCGCCGGCATGTCGGCGGCCGTGGTGCTCGCCGAACGCGGCGTGGACGTGACCGTGCTGGAGGCCGCGCCGACCATCGGTGGACGGCTGGGCGCCTGGCCGGAGGCCCTGCCCGACGGGGAGCAGCAGAACGAGCACGGCTTCCACGCGTTTTTCCGGCAGTACTACAACTGGCGGTCCATCCTCCGGCGCGTCGAGCCCGGCCTGGGCTTTCTCAAACCGATCCCGGGCTATCCGATCCTGAGCGCGCAGTGGCCGACCGAGGAGTTCGGCCGGCTGCCCCCCGCGCCTCCGGCGAACCTGCTCGCGCTGCTGCTGCGCAGTCCCAGCCTGCGCCTGGCGGACCTGCGGTCGATGGACCGGGACGCGGCGTTGCCGCTGCTCACCTACGATCCGGTCCGCACCTACGCCGAACTGGACGACACCACGGCCGACGAGTTGCTGGCGTCGCTGCGGCTGCCGGACCGGGCGCGGGCGATGCTGTTCGAGGTCTTCTCCCACTCGTTCTTCAACCACGAGGCGGAGATGTCGGCGGCCGAGATGGTCGCCCAGTTCCACTTCTACCTGCTGGGCAATCCGGAGGGGCTGGCCTTCGACTGCCCGGACGAGGACTATGCGACGGCGATCTGGCAGCCGCTGACCCGGCACGTGGAGAAGCACGGCGGTCGGGTGCTCACCCGCTCCGGCGCGACGGGGGTGCACCGTGACGGTGCCGGCTGGCGGGTGACGACCACCGACGGCGGCGACCACCGGGCGGAGCACGTGGTGCTGGCCGTCGATCCGCCCGCGCTCGCCGCGCTGGTGGCGGCCTCCCCCGACCTGGTCGCGCGGGCACCGGAGTTGGCGGCACGGATGCCCCGCTTCGGCCGGCCCGGCCCGCCGTACGCGGTGGCGCGATACTGGTGCGACGGCGACGTCGCCGCCGACCGGGCGGTGTTCAGCGGGGTGTCCCGGCAGCCCACTCTGGACTCGGTGACGCTGTACCACCGGTTGGAGAACGAGTCGCGGCGCTGGGCGCACCGCACCGGCGGTTCGGTCGTGGAGCTGCACGCGTACGCCTGTGCGCCCGGCGTGCCGGCCGACGAGTTGGCCGAACGGATGCGCCGCGAGCTGGTGACGCTCTGGCCGGAGGCCGCTGACCTGCGGGTCCGGGAACTGCGCGCCCGGGTGGAGGCGCAGGCCCCCGCGTTCACGCCGGGCAGCCACGCCTGGCGTCCGGGGGTCCGCACCGAGGCCGCGGGTGTCTACCTGGCCGGCGACGGGATCGCGACGAACTTTCCGAGCGCGCTGATGGAACGCTCGGCGGCCACCGGGATCATCGCGGCGAACCACATCCTGCGGGCACAGGGTGCCGCGACCGAGCCGGTGCGCTCGGTCCGCCCGCGCGGCCTGCTGGCCGGGCGAGCAGCCCCAAAACGATCAAAAGCGACATAAGCGACGGTACGCTGCCGTACGCTCGATTGATCATCCGTCGATCGACCGGGCGGGAGGGCAGCGGCGATGTCACCACTGCACCGCGCCGGCGCAGCGGACGGCCGGCCGGCCGAGGAGGCCGTCCGCGACGATGCGTACCCACTCATCCGTGACGAGCGCGCCTGTGTCGTCACCGCCCTGCGGCTGGGCTGGTGGATGGCGGACGCCTACCACCACGGGCAACACGCCGAACCGGGGCCGACCACGCCGGTCCACCCACCGGCCAAGCTCTCCAACCTGACCGAGATGTCACTCCCCCGCCGGATGCGGATGTACCTCGACGGCGTCGACGTCGCGCTGGCCCAGATCTCGGCGCTCACCCGGCACACCGGGTCGCTGCCCGACACGTCCGCCGCCCGCACGCGGCTGCCCGACCTGGACCGCCTACCCGATCTGGAGCGGCCGGACCTGGTCGACACCGAGCCGCTGCTGCTCGCCCTGGACGACCTCAACGTGGACGTGCTGCGCTGGGCGATGGCCACCAACCTCCGGGTCGGACTGGCCTACCGGCTGGGCCGGTCCCTGGCCGACACGGTCCGGCCCGGCGACGCCGCCCAACTCCTGCGCCGCTTCGACGGCCGACAAGTCCAGATCAGCCGGTGGTTGGACGAGTTGGCCAGCGTGCTGCCGCCGTACTCGGCCGCGGTGGTGCGCCGCTCGCTGGCCGCCTGGGCGGTGGCCGTGGAACGGGCCGGCCGGGGTGACCCGACCGAACCGGAGCCCGCCGAACTGAGCCGCGAACTGCGCAACCAGGGCGATCTGTGGCGCGGCGTGCTCACCGGCGGCCTGCACCCGCGTGACCTGCTCGACGAGGAGGACTACGCGGTGGTCGCCCGGAACCTGATCATCCGGGACCGCCGGCTGGTCGCCCAGGCCGCCCGGGGCATCTTCTGGCCGGTGCTGGTGCCGCTGCTGGTGGTGCTCTTCGCGCTGGTCGGCGTGAGCGCGGCAGCGGCGGCCGGCTCGCCGACCACCCGGGCCGCCGTGGCCCTGCTCGGTCTGGGCGCCGGGCTGGCCGCCATCTGGCGCTCCGTCTCGGGACCCGCGCTGGCGGTCGCCGGCGAGGTCAACCGGCCGCTGCTGGACAGCGAACTCACCGCGCGGATGGCACTGCGGCTGGACAAACCGCTGACGAACGCCCGCCGCACGGCGGGGAGCGCTCCTCGCACCCGGCGCCAGCGCGCTCCCGAGGAGCCGGGTGGCCGATCGAAATACGTTGCCCCCCTCTCCCGTGCGGACCTACCGTGATCGCGCAAGGTCAGCCACCACAGTGGGAGCAGGTCATGACGAGGTCGCACGCCACCACCGTGCTGTCGTCACTGCTGTCCTGCGGCGGTTGGCCGGCGGAACACCCCCGGGCGGGCCGGCCCGACTGACGCGTACCCGTACGTGCCGAGCCGCCCGTCCGAACGCCGGACCGGGCGGCTCTTCGCTGTCCGCCGCCACTGTAGAAAGGAGTCCCGGTGGATGCCGTCCTCGTCGTCAACGCCGACCTCGGCCCGTTGCACCGGGTCACCGTCCAGCACGCCGTCCGGATGCTCTGCCGACGGGTGGCCGAGATCCACGAGGCGGAGCCCGATCGGCTGATCGGCGTCTTCCCGCTGCCCCGGGTGGTGCGGCTGGTCCGTTACGTGGTCACCCGGTGGCGGTTCAACTCCGGGCCGGCCTGGTCCCGGGCCGGGGTGCTGCGCCGCGACGACCACTGCTGCGCGTACTGCGATGGCCCGGCGTCGACCATCGACCACATCCTGCCGCGTTCCCGGGGTGGCCGGAACACGTGGCGAAACACCACCGCCGCCTGCTACGGCTGCAACCAGCGCAAGGGTGACCGGACCCCGGCGGAGGCGGGCATGCCGCTACGACGCCGCGAGCCGGTGAACCCCGGCTGGGCATCGCTGGCCCGGCGGTGACCGACCGGCCGGCGGGAACGGGGGGCCGCGCCCGGGGGTACGCCTCCGGCGCGGCACCCGTCGGCCCCGGTCACGCGGCGCGCTCGGTGACCTTCGCCTTCGGCCGCCCGGCGGCGCAGTGCACCCGGATCTCGCTGCTGTGCTCGGGTGCGGTCAGCTCGACCGTGACCTGCTTCGCCGGCCCCGCGTCGTACGGCGGCACCTGGTAACCCGACGCGGGGGTGACCGTGAGCAGTTCGGCCAATCCCCCGACACAGCGGACGGTGACCGTCCCGCCCTGGGCGCGCACCGGGAGCCCCGGGGATTCGGCGGGCGGAGACGCGCCCGTGGGCGTGACCGTCGGCGCGACCGTCGGCGGCGGCTGACCCGGGGCCGACGGCCGGCCCGGCCCCACTGCGGGGCCGGGGCGGGGAGCGGCCGACGTGGGACCGGCCGACGGTTCGGCGGGCGCACGCACAGTGGACGGTTCGGGCTGCGCGACGGTCTCCGGCAGGCCGACCGTGGTGGTGCCACCCGTGCCGATCCCGGTTCGTGGGGTGGTTCCGTCGTGCCGCCGCGCGCCGTAGTCGCCGAGCGACCCGGCCACCGCCACCGCTGCGATCACCGCGCCGCCGACCACCAGCGCCACCCGTCGGCGACGCCAGGCCTGTCGCCGGGGCGCTTCGGAAGCAGCCCGGTTCACGCCATCGGCCGCCTCCGCGTCCCCACCCGCTGCGGCCTTGCGCGCCTCGTTCGGCCCGGCGTCACCATCCTTGGCCGGGTGGGCAGCGGGCGAGCCAGCGGCGACCGCCCGGTCCGCGGCGGCCGATCTGTTCGCGGCGCTCGACCGGTCCGCGGCGCTCGACCGGTCCGCGGCGCTCGACCTGTTCGCGGCGCTCGACCTGTTCGCGGCGCTCGACCTGTTCGCGGCGCTCGACCTGTTCGCGGCGCTCGACCCGGAATCAGCGGCCGATCCGGAAGCGGCGGCCAGCCCGGAAGCGGCGCTCGACCCGGAGGCGGCGGCCAGCCCGGAGGCGGCGTTTCCGCCGGCCAGCCCGGAGACGACGGTGAGCAGGATGCGGGCCACCTCGGCTGCCGGGGGACGGTCGTCGGGGTTGCGGGCGAGACACCAGTGGTAGAGCCGGTGGATCTCGGCGGGCACCCGGTCGATCTCGGGTAGCGGGTCCGGATCGACGTGCACGTGGGCGCGGAGCATCCCGGTCTGCGTCTCGGCCGCCCACGGCAGCCGGCCGGTGAGCGTCCGGTGCAGGAGCAGGCCGAGCGCGTACACGTCGGAGGCCGGCAGGACCTCGCCGGCCGCCAGCCGCTCCGGCGCGAGGTACGCGGGCGTACCGAGCAGCCGGCCGTCGAAGTCGATCTCGGAATCACCGGCGGCCGCCGCGATACCGAAGTCGAGCACCTTCGCGCCGGTGGGGGTGAGCATCACGTTGCCCGGCTTCACGTCCCGGTGCACCAACCCCTGGCCGTGCGCCGCCGAGATGGCCGACGCCACCTCGGCGCAGACCCGCAGCGCGGCGCGGGGTGGCAACGGCCCGGCGACCAGCCGGCTTTCGAGGGTGTCGCCGTTGAGCAGTTCCAGCACCACGAACGGCACCTGAACCCCGTCGAGACGCGACTCGCCGAAGTCGTAGACGTTGGTGACGTGCGGGTGCGACAACCGGGCCGCCGCCTTGGCCTCGGCCCGGATCCGCTGCCGGGCGTTGGGGTCCGAGGCGACGAGCACCTTCACCGCCACGTCCCGTTCGAGCACCTCGTCGTACGCCCGGTAGACCGCCGACATGCCGCCGCTGCCGAGACGCTCCAGGAGCCGGTAGCGGCCCGCAAGCAACTGATCACGCTGCACGACCGACAGACTGCCGTACGACTCACGTTCGGCACCACCCGGGATCGAGGTTTCGCAATGGGTGGGAGATCGACTCGGGTTGCATGACATCGGCGTGTCCCAGCGCACGGGACACCCCGCCTTCCTGGAAACCGAGTGGATCAGGCCGCGAGCTTCAGCGCTCGGTCGGCGCTCGCCAGGCGAAGCGGGGAGCCCGGCGCTCGGCCATGGCCGCCACGCCCTCGCGGGCCTCGCCGCTGTCCGCGACCTTCCGGTGCCACCAGGCGATCCGGGCCGGCCCGGCGCGGTCGTCGACGATCTCCTTGGCGGCGGTGACGCTCAGCGGTGACCGTTGGGCGATCGTCGTGGTGAGGTCGTCCAGCCGCTCGGCGAGGCGGTCGCCCGGCAGCACCTCGTCGACCAGGCCGATCCGCAGGGCCCGCTCGGCGTCGATCAACTCGGCGGTGAAGAGCAGGTGCTTCGCCGCCGACGGGCCGACCAGCCGCGCCAGCCGGCGTGTCGTCGGGGCCGGGTAGACCAGCCCGAGGCGGGCCGGAGGTACGCCGAATCGGGCGTCGTCCGAGGCGATCCGCAGGTCACAGGCGACCGCGAGCTGCGCGCCACCCCCGACGCAGGCGCCCCGGATCGCCGCGATCGTCGGCTTGGCGAAGCTTGCCAGCCGCTCCTCGGCGGCGACCGCGATACTGGTGTCACCGGCGTCCAGCAGCTCGGCCAGGTCACCGAGGTCCGCGCCCGCGCAGAAGGCGTCGCCCGCGCCGGTGAGCACCAGGGCCCGCACCTCGGGGTCGGGTTCCAGCCGGTCGAGCAGTTCGGGGAGCTGCCGCCACATGGCCGCCGTCATCGCGTTCCGGCGAGCCGGGTTGTGGATCACGACGGTTGCCACCGGTCCGGCCACCGCGACAGTCAACTCCGCGTCCGACACGCAAACCCCCTCTTCCCACGCCATCCGAGCCGACCCAAGATTGCCAGAACGGCCCGGACGCGAACCCGGCGACCACCGTTGCGGTGGCCGCCGGGTCCGGGTGTCGGTCAGGTCAGGAGACGTTGACCGCCGTGTCGTCGACCACGAAGGACGTCTGGAGCGAGGAGTCCTCGGTGCCGGTGAACTTCAGGGTGACGGTCTGGCCGGCGTACCCGGCCAGGGAGAAGGACTTCTGGCTGTAGCCGGAGGCCTTGTTCAGGTTGGAGTAGGTCGCCAGCGTGGCCAGCACCGTCCCGCCCGAGTTGAGCACCTGCACGTTGAGCTTGTCGTACGCGGTGCTGGTGGTGGTCTCGGCCGAGTCGATGTGCAGCCAGAAGCTCAGCGTGTACGACGAGCAACCCGCCGGGAGGGCCACCGACTGGGCGAGCGTGTCGGTGTGGGTGCTGCCGTACCCGTCCAGCCAGGCCTTGTACGACCCACCGTGGGCCGCCTGGCCGCTGGAGCTGGTGATCACCCCGGAGCTGGCCGTCCAGCCGGTCGAGCCGGACTCGAAGCCCGGGTTGGCCAGCTTCTGGCCGGGCGAGGTGCAGCCGCCGCCGGAGCCGTTCACGGTCAACGTGTAGGTGGCGCTGCGGGTGACCGACCCCGCCCCGTTCACGGTGACCGAGTAGGTGCCCGGCGAGGTGCTGGACGAGGTGCTGATGGTGAGGGTGGACGAGCCGCCCGAGGTCACCGAGGCGGGGCTGAACGCGGCGCTCGCGCCACTGGGCAGGCCGGACGCGGAGAACGTCACGGTCTGCGCCGAGCCGCTCGTGGTGGCGGTCGAGACGGTGGTGGAGACCGCGCTGCCCGGGTTCACCGAGCCGGCGGTCGGCGACAGCGACACGGAGAAGTCGTTGCCGGTGGAGCAGGTGGCGTCGTTGCCGGCGACGTTGACCGCCGTCCAGGCGGCCTGCACGGCCTTGTACTCGGTCGAGCAGCTGCCGTACAGGTCGGTGGCCGCCCGCAGGCTGTACGCGCGGGCGGTGTTCGCCGGGTTGCTGGTGTTGACGTACGACGTGTTGGAGGTGAAGTAGACGTCCAGCGCCCGGTACCAGATCTTCTCCGCCTTGGTACGGCCGATGCCGGTCACCGCCGGGGCGGAGCCGCAGACCGGCGAGGTGCCGTACGAGGTGGAGCCGGTGCCCTCGGCGAGGTTGAAGTAGAAGTGGTTGCCGACGCCGGAGGAGTAGTGCACGTCCTTGTTCTTCGTGCTGGTGGACCAGCAGGAGTCGGACGCGCCGTCCAGCGACGGGTTGTACATGTAGCGCAACGGCGTGTTGTTGCCGTTGATGTTGATCTTCTCACCGACCTGGTAGTCACCCGGGTCGCTCGGCGCGGCGGCGTAGAACTCCACCATGTTGCCGAAGATGTCGCTGGTGGACTCGTTCAGGCCACCGGACTCGCCGGAGTAGACCAGCCCGGCCAGCGCCTCGGTGACGCCGTGGCTCATCTCGTGCCCGGCCACGTCCAGCGCGACCAGCGGGCGGGAGTTGCCCGAGCCGTCGCCGTAGGTCATCTGGGCGCCGTCCCAGAAGGCGTTGACGTAGTTGTTGCCGTAGTGGACCCGGCTCGGCACACCACTGCCGTTGCCGAAAATGCCGTTACGGCCGTGCACGTTCTTGAAGTAGTCGAACGTCTTGGCGGCGCCGAAGTGCGCGTCCACTCCGGCCGACTGCCGATTCGAGTTGGCGCCGGTGCCCCACGCGTTGTCGGCGTCGGTGAACGTGGTGCAGGACGACGTGCCGTTGTTCATGTCGCAGGTACGGCCGTTGCCGCGCACCGGGTCGATCATCTGGTACGTGCTGCCGGAGAGCGTCGTGTCGATGCTGACCGTGCCGGTGTAGATGCCCTGGCCGCTGCCGGTGACCGATTCGATCTCGTCGTACGATCCGACGGTCGCGCCGGAGGTCGCGTCGGTGACGACGTGCAGCCGCGACGGCGTCTGCCCGTCCGGCTGCCAGCCACTGACCACCGTCTCCCAGGCCAGCCGGCCCACGCCCGAGCTGGCGTCGACGAACAGTTCCGGTGCGCCCACGTTCTCGGCCTTGCCGGTGAACCCGGCGCGGGCCGTCTTCTTCGCCGTGTCGGCGCTGACCTTGGCCGTGGTGAGGAGGGTCAGCGGTGCGGCGAGTCCGACCGAACTGCCGGCGTAGGTGCCGTTCGGCGCGGTGTGGATGACGAAGTCACCGCCGTACACCCGCAGTCCCTGGTAGGTGCGGGTGTAGCGGGTGTGCGCCGCGCCGGAGGCGTCCACCCGGGTGCTCTGCACCTGGTAGGACTCGGCGCTGGAACCCTGGACCGCGCCGGGGTTCGTTTGCAGGACGGTCGCCGCTCGGGCCGCGGCGGAGGCGTCCGGCGCGGGAGCGGGAGGTGCGGCAGCGTGCGCCGCGGTGGCGACGCAGGTCAACAGGCCGCTGGTGAGCAGCGCTGCGCTGACGGCCGCGAGGGGTCGTTTCACGTGCCCTCCTGGAAGGAGAAAGGGTGTGACGGGGGTAGTCACGCATGTAGATATAGCTATGTGTAGAAGAAAAGAGAAGCCTTGGACCGCTCCCAGACATTGAGATTGGCCGAACGGATGAGGGCCTTGACAAGGGAACCAACGCGGGCATCGGCGCGTCCGACGGACATGAGACCCGCCTCCACGACCGGCGTCACGATCGCGCTCCTGGCCGCCCTGCTGGCCGGCTGCACCGGCACCGACCGGGCCGCCGACCCCACCGACCTGCCCCCGGTGACCGGCGCGACCGCAGGCCCGGACCTCACGAACATCCCCGCGCCGAGCGGCCTCGTCCCAGGCGGCCCCGCCCCGAGCGGGGCCGTCCCGAGCGGCCCCGCCCCGAGCGGCCCGAGAGCGGACGACCGGGCTCGGGTCGCGCTGTTCCGCTCCGGTGGTTTCGCCGGGCGCGGCGACAACATCACCGTCGAGCCGGACGGGCGGTGGACCGTGGTCGACCGGGCCGGCGGCCGTCGTACCGGCAAGCTCGGCACCGCCGACCTGGGCCAGCTGCACGGACTGGCCGCCGACCCACGGCTGAGCGCCGAGGCCCGTCGCACGGCCACCACGTCGAGCTGCGCCGACGCGTTCAGCTACCGCGTCACCGTCGGGACCGTCGAGACCGGGTACGTCGACTGCCCCGCGGATCCCGCGCCGCCGCCCGCCACCCGGGCACTTGTCGAGTTGCTGCTGCGGGTCACCGCCTGACGGCGGGTCACACGAGGTAGTCCGGGGGAAGACCGGTGCCGCGCAGCTCGGCCGGCAGGTGCGCCACGTCGTTGACGGCGATCAGGTTCGGTGGCCCGGCCGGGCCGTACCGGATGACGGTCAACCCGGCGTTGTGGTGGTTCAAGCCCAGCCACCGCCGCTCAGGTGCCTCGAGGGCGTGCCGGACCAGCCAGGCGATCAGGAAGGTGTGCGTCACCACCAGCTCGCGTACCGGCTCCCCCACGGCCGCCGCCTCGTCGACCTCCGCCGGCCCCGTGAAGCGCCGCACGGCCTCCGCCGTCACGCGCGGCCCGTCGGCCCGCTCGGCCGCCGAGAATCCGGCCAGGAACTCGGCGTACGCCGACGGCAGGCCGGTCGGGTCCGTGTCGTGCGGGAGGTGGTCACCGGCCAACTCGGTGGCGTACACCGGAACCCCGGACAGTGCCGCGGCGACCACCTCGGCGGTCTGCGCGGCCCGGCGCAGCGGCCCGTGGTGGACGGCGGCGAACGGCCGGCCCCGCAGGCGCTCGCCGAGCAGCGCCGCCTGCCGCCGGCCGCGCTCGGACAGGCCGGTGTCCGGCTCGGTCGAGCCCGTGTCGGCGTGCCCGGTGAGGTCCTGCTCGCCGTGTCGGGTCAGGTACAGCAGCCGCGTTCGCATGCGTACACCCCAACACACCGGAAGGCGCGGTGCCGGCCCGCGCCCTCCGGTTTCTTGATCTTCTGACTAGGCCCGGGGGAACATCTGGCCGATACGGATCTTGTTGCCGAACGGGTCCCGGATGCCGAAGTCGATCCCGTACGGGCGCTCGGTCGGCTCGTCGATGATCTCGACGCCCTTCGCCACGAGATCGTCGTGGGTCTTGTGGGCGTCGTCGGTGGTCATGAAGAGGTACCCACCCAGGGCACCCTTGCTGAGCAGCTCCCGCACCTGCTCGGCGGTCGCCGGGTCCAGCGCCGGCGGGCCCGGCTTCTCCAGCAGGATCTCGCGCTCCGGGTCGCCGGGCAGGTTCACCGTCAGCCAGCGCATGAAGCCGAGATCCTGGTCGGTGTTGACCTCCATGCCGAGCTTGTTGACGTAAAAGTCAAGCGCCTCGTCCTGGTCGAGGACGTAGATCTGAGAGCGGCTGATCGCGTTCATCGTCATACCAACGACCGTAGAGGATGCCCCTGACCTGCTGCTTATCCAAAACTGCTGGGACGCGTCCAGGCCTTCGTGAAGCAGGACGGCACGTTGCCGGCGGCGACGCGGCGACGCCGGAACTCCGAGGGCGACTCACCGACGATCTGCCGGAACGTCCGACTGAACGTGCCCAGACTGCCGAAGCCGACCGCGTAGCAGATGTCCGTCACGTCCCGGTCGGTCTCCACCAACAGCGTCATGGCCCGCTCCACCCGGCGACGTTGCAGGTAGCGGTGCGGCGTCTCACCGAAGGTCGCCCGGAACGTCCGGATGAAGTGCGCCTCGGAGACGTACGCGATCCGGGCCAGCGCCGGGATGTCCAGCGGTTCCGCGTACGACCGGTCCATCGCGTCGCGGGCGCGCAGCATCGCCCGGTTGGACTCCTCCACCGCCCGACTCACCGCGGGCCGCCGGGCGGCAGGACCGGTGTCTGCGTCACGTCCTGATCGCGCAGCTTGGCGTAGACGACCTCGGAGGTGAACCCGCCGATGAACCCGATGGCCAGCACGAAGAAGACCAACCTCCGTGCCGCGTCACCGTCGAGCAGGGCCGGGTTGGTGGAGAGCTGCGCCGCCACGAACAGCAGGAAGGCGATGACACCGGCCGCCGACCCCAACGCCGCCGCCCGCAGCCAGTTGCCGTTGCCGTCGTACGCGTTGCGCACGATCGCGCCCCACACCGACGCGATCATCGGCGCGGCCACCAGGACCGCCACGTTCTGCCACCCACCGGCCGGCGCGGCGTACGCCAACGGGATCGTCGCCAGGGCGAGCAGCAGCAGGACCAGCGCGGTCACCAGGCCGGCCACCGTACGCCGACCGGCGGCGCCCCCAGCGCGTTCCTCCTCCGCGCGGCGCCGCACCTGGGCGCGGAGCGCGGTGACGATCGGGCCGGCCGCCGCCGACTGCCAGGGTCGGGCCAGCAACGCCACCTCCTCCTCGCTGGCGACACCGCGCTCGTTGTTGAGCCGCTGCCACGTCTTCTCCGCGCCACCGCCGAACGCCGCGACCGCAGCGACCGGGATACGACGGGACAGGCCGATGAGCCCGGCGATGAACGTGGAGCGTCCGCCGCCCACCAGCAGCAGCGCGTCGGCCGTCAGCAGCGACCGGTAGAAACTGACCTCCCAGTCGTCCGTCGACTCGGGCACCACGGCGAACAACTCCGGATACCGCTGGGCCTCCTCGAAGTCCACGTCCTGCTGATACCGGCCACGGACCAGGATCGACCCGGGCGTCGCCCGGCCGGAGCCCACGTAACCGCGTACGACATCGCGTTCCAGGTAGTCGGGATCGCTGGAGTACACGACGATGCCGCAACCCTGCCTCGCGAGCTCCGCGCCCAACTCGGCCGCCGCGGCGGGGGCAGCCTCCGGATCGCGTACGGCCGGCGAGTAGGAGCGGTTGACCTGGGCGCTGCCGGCGATCGCGACGAGCGGGCTCATGCGACTCCTCGACGGTCGGGTGATACCCGAACTATAGGAGCGGCCGACCATCGATCGTTCGCGCCGGCCGTGCGATCGGCGCGGCCGGGGAGCTCGACGCCACCGCACGTGGTGATCCGGGGCCGACGCTTCCCACTCCTCGCGAGCTAGCGTCGTCAGCGCAGCAATACCTGATGCCGGGGAGGCGTGGGGTGAGAGAGCTTGAGGGCACCTACCGCGGGCTTCTCCTGATTGAGCCGCCCCTACGCAGGCAGTGGCTACTCGACCGCAAGCCTGACTCGGTAAGTCCCGTGCACTGGTGGTTCGCACTGATCGATATGGCGACCTCGGATGTGCGCCGCCAGCACCGCGGATTGCCCGGCCACCGGCCCCTTGCCGACGTGCCGCTAGCGTTCTTTCTGATCGACCTGGCATCCGAGCACGATTTCCCGATGGAGCTGGCGGTCGCACACCTCAGCACGCTCATCACGATCGCCCTCGATGCAGGTCAGCGAGTCCAGGAGCTACCAGCCAGCGCTCGGCCGGACACGGTCGCCCGGCGGGCTGTCGAGAGCTTTGGCATGACACGGAAACAAGCTGCCGCCCGAGCAGCGAGCCTGCGCGCCATCCCGCTCACCGAGGATGATTTCGTCCAGCCGGGTGAAGACTGGCTGGCGAGATGGCAGGCGCTCACCGTCACCGACGACTACCAGGACTACCACCGACTCCTCAACATCGAGCGGATCTTGACCGACCTCGCACCCCTCGTCGACCACATGACCGACGCCCACCTCGTCGCTGACGTCCAGGCATGGCTTCAGGTGCTACCCGATCTAGCCCCGGTGCCGGCAGCTGACCCGCCGCTCGATGAGGGATGAGTGTCCCGCCGCCCATGCCAGCCCTGACACGACGCCTCGGGCGCTGGTCACGCTCGACGGGAAGCTCTCTCGTGAGTGCCGTTGCTGTCAACCGGTCGACTCGTGGCAGTGCCCGTCGGGAAAAGCTTTGTGGATATGGAGCCCCCGGCCGGGATCGAACCGGCGACATCTCGCTTACAAGGCGAGTGCTCTGGCCAGCTGAGCTACAGGGGCGCATGTGTCGACGCCAGCATAGCGACTGACGTCCGGATATCCCGCTCGCGAGTGCTCCCGAGCACGGGAAACGTCAACAACCCGACGCCCGACGCCGCACCGCGACGTCGATTGATGCCTTGCCGTGCCCGACTGCCCGGAATGCGTAGGCATTGGGTCACTTCCGAGGGTCCCTCGCCTTGGCAGCGCGGGCAAAGCCAATTACGGTGCAGTGACACGGACGACGACCCGGCCGCCCCCGCGACCGACCGCCGTCCGCTGACCGGCACGGGCTCGTGCCGGTTGCTCCTTCACTCGGATCGTCCGGCACGTTCCTGCCGGTGAAAGGAAGCGCACCACCATGGCTACGGTCACCTATTCCAAGGCGTCCCGGATCTACCCGGGCACCGAGCGTCCCGCCGTCAACGAGCTGAACCTCGAGATCGGCGACGGCGAGTTCCTCGTTCTCGTCGGCCCGTCGGGTTGCGGCAAGTCCACCAGCCTGCGGATGCTCGCCGGTCTGGAGGACGTCGACGCCGGCTCGATCTACATCGACCAGCGGGACGTCACCCACCTTCCCCCGAAGGCCCGCGACATCGCGATGGTCTTCCAGAACTACGCCCTCTACCCGCACATGACGGTGTACGAGAACATGGCGTTCGCCCTGAAGCTGCGCAAGACCTCCAAGTCGGAGATCGACCGGCGGGTCAAGGAGGCGGCCGGGCTGCTCCAGCTCGAGGAGTACCTGAGCCGCAAGCCGAAGGCGCTCTCCGGTGGTCAGCGTCAGCGGGTGGCCATGGGCCGGGCGATCGTCCGCGAGCCGCAGGTCTTCCTCATGGACGAGCCGCTGTCGAACCTCGACGCCAAGCTGCGTGTGCAGACCCGTACGCAGATCGCGTCGCTCCAGGCCAAGCTGGGCGTCACCACCGTCTACGTGACGCACGACCAGGTCGAGGCCATGACCATGGGCCACCGGGTCGCCGTGCTGCTCGACGGTGTGCTCCAGCAGGTGGACACCCCGCGGGCGCTCTACGACACCCCGGCGAACGTGTTCGTCGCCGGTTTCATGGGCTCTCCCGCCATGAACATCAAGACCGTCCCGCTGCACGAGCAGGGCGCCGAGTTCGCCGAGCTGCGTATCCCGCTGACCCGCGAGCAGGTCGAGGCGGCCCGTGCCGAGGGTGGCGACGGCAAGGTCACCGTCGGCTTCCGACCGGAGGACTGCGACCTGGTCAGCCCGACCGAGGGCGGTATGCCGGTCGTCGTCGAGCTGGTCGAGGACCTGGGCTCGGACGCGAACGTCTACGGCCACGCCGCCCTGGGTGGCAACTCGGAGCGCTTCGTCGTCCGTACCGACCGCCGCAGCATGCCGAACATGGGCGACACCGTGTTCGTCAAGCCGCGCGCCGGCCGCAGCCACGTCTTCCACGCCACCACGGGCAGCCGGATCTGACGTAACGCCGTACCGAAAAGGGGCGGTCCGCTGCGGCGGGCCGCCCCTTTCGTCGTACCCGGAAAGGGTCGTCATCCCCGGGAGCCAGCGCGAGCGTGGCTCCCCGGGGTGACGCGGCGGGGTGTGCCGTATCCCTAGCGTTCGCGGCACACCGAGCCCGAGGAGACGCCGTGTCCGCCACCGCCACCGCCACCGCCCACCGGAACCAGATCATCCGCCGGGCCGGCCGTAGCCTCGCCTACTGCGCGACGCTGGTACCGGTCGCCCTGTTCACCTTGGCTACCACCCCGGTGGGCGGGGCCGACGCCGCCGTCGCGCGGTGGCGGGGCCTGCGGACCGGCCTGCTCGGCGCATCCCCGACGGCCGTGCCCGGCCGGCGACCCGGAACGCTCGCGGTGCTCGGTCACGCGCTGCTCAGCCTGCTGCTCGGCCTCGTGGCCCTGCTGCCGATCGGCGTCGAGCTGTTGATGGTGCTGCGCGGCGTCCTGTACGGGGTGGTCGATCCCGGCCCGTACGACCACTCCTGGGGCGGTCCGAGCCGGGCCGGCGCGTGGCTGGCGCACTTCCTCGTCGGCCTGCCACTGGCGGCCGGCGGGCTGGCCGCGCTGATCGGCATCGCCGCCGTGCACCAACGACTGACCCGACGCCTCGACGGGGAGCGGGGTCCGGCCTGGCTGCTGCCGGCCACGCTGCTGACGGCGGTGGCCGGTGCGATCTTCTTCGTCGCCTGGCTCCACCAGATCTGACGGCGAGGCCCCCTACCGCTTTCGGGCGGTAGGGGGCCTCGTCGACGTCGTTACAGCTCGACCGAGCGGCGGCGGGCGACCTCGGCCAGGGTGACCGCGGCGGCCACGCTCGCGTTGAGCGACTCCACCTCGGAGATCATCGGGATGCTGACGGTCAGGTCGCAGGTCTCCCCGACCAGCCGGGACAACCCGCGCCCCTCGGAGCCGACGACCACCACCAGCGGGCCGACGGCGGCCTCCAGGTCGTACAGGTCGGTGTCGCCGTCGGCGTCCAGGCCGACCACCATGAAGCCGGCGTCCCGGCACGCCTTCAGCGACCGGGTCAGGTTGGTGACCTGGGCCACCGGCACCCGCGCCGCCGCGCCGGCACTGGTCCGCCAGGCGGTCGCGGTGATCCCGGCGGCACGACGCTCGGGTACGAAGACACCCTGCGCGCCGAATGCGGCGGCCGACCGGATCACGGCGCCCAGGTTGCGCGGGTCGGTGACCCCGTCCAGCGCGACCAGCAGCGGAGCCTGCTGCTCCAGCGACGCGGCCACCAGGTCCTCGAAGGGCTCGTACGCGAACGGCGGCACCTGCAAGCCGACGCCCTGGTGCAGCACCCCACCGGTCATCCGGTCCAGTTCGGCCCGGCTGATCTCCAGGTTGGCGATGCCCCGGTCGGCGGCGGTCCGGATGATCTCCTTGGTCCGCTCGTCCACGTCGATGCCCTGGGCCGTGTAGAGCGCCGTCGCCGGCACCTGGGCGCGCAGCGCCTCCAGCACCGGGTTGCGTCCGACCAACAGCTCCGGGGAGTCCTTCGACGGGTTGGACTTGCGCCCCGGGGAGACCCGGGGACCGGAGCGCGAGGTGGGCTTGCCACCCCGACCGCCGGTCGCGCCACGACCGACCGGTACGCCCCGACCGCCACCCTTGCCCCAGGTGGTGTCCTTGCTGCCCGGCTGACCGATCTTCGGGGCGCGCCCCTCCTCGGCCGCCACCCGGCGCTCCTTGTCCTGCTTCCAGGCGGTGCGCTGCGGCAGCTTCTCGGTGCCCGAGTAGCCCTTGTGCCACGGCCGCTCGTCAGCGGGCAGGGTGCGACCCCGCCCGGCGAGGGAGTCCTTGTTCTTGCCGCCGGAGCCCTTGGGGGCACCCGCCTTCGACGTCAGTCGCCGGCCACGGCGCTGCGAGTTGCCGGCCATCAGTCCTGCTCTCCAATAGTCCAACGGGGGCCCTGGGGGGTGTCCTCGACCACCACGCCGGCCAGCTTGAGCTGGTCACGTACCGCGTCGGCGGCAGCCCAGTCCTTGCGGCCCCGGGCCTGCGCGCGCTGCTCCAGGGCCAGCGCGATCAGGGAGTCCACCACGGCGCGCAGATCGTCCGAACGACCGCCGCCGGTCCACGCCTCGTCGAGGGGGTCGATCCCGAGGATATCCAGCATCGCGCGTACGACGGCCAGGGTGGTGCGGACAGTCACATCGTCGCCCGCGCTCAGCGCGGTGTTGCCGTCCCGGAGGTGCTGTTGCAGCACCGCCAGCGCGGCGGACGTGTTGAGGTCGTCGTCCATCGCCGCGACGAAACCGGCCGGCAGCTCGCCGAGCTGCCCGGCGCCCACCCGCTCGACGGCCCGCTGGACGAAACCCTCGATCCGGCGGTACGCGGTGGCCGCCTCGCGAAGCGAGTCCTCCGAGTAGTCGATCACCGAGCGGTAGTGCGCGGCGGCGTAGTAGTAACGCAGCTCCACCGGCCGCACACCGAGCGAGTCGACGTACGCGAGGCCCAGGGCGTTACCCGCCGACTTGCCCATTTTCGCCCCGCCGATGTTGAGCAGGCCGTGGTGCACCCAGTAGCGGGCGAACGGCAGCCCGGCCGCCTGGGACTGGGCGATCTCGTTCTCGTGGTGCGGGAACGTCAGGTCCAGACCACCGCCGTGGATGTCGAACTCCGGGCCCAGGTAGCGCCAGCACATCGCCGAGCACTCGATGTGCCAGCCCGGACGGCCCAGCCCCCACGGGGACGGCCAGTACGCGTCCGCCGGCTCGTTCGGCTTGGCGCCCTTCCAGAGGGCGAAGTCGCGCGGGTCCCGCTTACCCCGGTCCGGCGCGTCCCCGGCCGACTGCATCGCGTCCGGCGACTGACCCGACAGCGACCCGTACGCCGGCCAGGACGCCACATCGAAGTAGACGTCGCCGGAGCCGTCGGTGGCCGGGTACGCGTGCCCGTCCGTGATCAGCTTGGTGATCAGCTCGTGCATCTCCGGGATGTGCCCGGTGGCGCGCGGCTCGTAGGTGGGCGACAGCACGTTCAACGCCCGGTACGACTCGGCGAGGATCAACTCGTTGGCGTACGCGATCGACCAGAACGGCAGACCCTGCTCACCCGCCTTGACGAGGATCTTGTCGTCGATGTCGGTCAGGTTGCGGATGAACGTGACCTCGTAGCCGGCCGCGAGCAACCAGCGGCGCAGCACGTCGTAGTTGACGCCGGAACGAAGGTGACCGATGTGCGGCGGCGCCTGAAGGGTGAGACCACACAGGTAGACCCCCACCTTGCCGGCTTCCCGCGGGACGAAGTCCCGCACCGATCGGGTGGCGGTGTCATACAGGCGTAGCGTCACCGTACAAGGGTAGCCGTCCGCGCCTGTCCGGGTCCGCCGGTGCCGGGTCGTACGCTGCGTGCTGTGGATGCGACGGCAGGGTCCAGCCGGACCGGGGAGACGTCCCAGACGCTCGACCGGGGTCTACGGCTTCTGCACCTGGTGGCCGATACGCCGACCGGGCTGACCGTCAGCGAGGCGGCGAACCGGCTCGGCGTCGGCCGGGCGGCCGTCTACCGGCTGGTCGGCCCGCTGACCGGGCACGGCATGCTGCGCCGGGGCAGCGACGGCCGACTCCGGATCGGCGCGGGCGTGCTGCAGCTGGCCCGACGCGCCCAGCCGCTGCTCGCCGAGGGCGCGTTGCCGGCGCTGCGCCGACTCGCCGAACAGGCCGGCGCGACCGCCCACCTGACCGTGGTGGACGGCGGCGAGGGTGTCGCCCTGGCGGTGGTCGAGCCGAGTTGGACGTCGTTCCACGTCGCGTACCGGACGGGCGCGCGACACCCCCTGGACCGGGGCGCGGCGGGTCGGGCCATCCTGGCCGGCCGCAGCGGCACGGCCGACCCGGTGAGCAGCAGCGGCGAGTTGGAGTCCGGGGCGTACGGGGTGGCCGCGCCGGTGCTCGGCGTACCGGGCCTGGAGGCCAGCGTCGGCGTGGTCGCGCTCGCCCCGCTGGACGTCGCCCTGGTCGGCCCCCAGGTGCAGGCCGCCGCGACGGCCGTGGCGGCAACCCTCCGCTGACCCCTTGATCCACTCGCCGACGCTTGGTCGACTCGGCTTCCTGGAAGTCGGGCTCTCCTTGAGCCCGCGACGCCCCGATTTCTGGAAAGCCGAGTCGATCAACCCATAGCAAGATCCCCAAGGCGCTTCGTGGTTTTCCACAGGCGGTGGCGGGGCCCTCCGCGGGGTTGTCCACAGGGGTACCGGGCGGCGACCGGCGGGCGGCACGCTGCTCGGCATGCCACCACGTCCGTACCGACCCGACGCCCTGACCTGGCAGGTTTTCCGCGGCTCCGACGTCGTCCGGGATGGCCTGCTCAGCGAGCACCAGCTACGCAGCAGCGCCTGGGTACGACTTCGCCACGACATCTACGCCGACGCCCGACTGGACCGGGACCACGCCCTGGCCTGCCGCGCCGCGCTCCTGCGGCTGCCGCCCGGGGTGGTCGTGGGTGGTCCGTCGGCCGCCTTCCTGCACGGCATCGAGCACGCCGCCGCCTTCACCGACGACGTGCACATCCTCGCGCCCCGACCGTTGCGGGTCGGCGCTCAACGCGGCCTTCGGGTGCATGTCCACACCGCGTCCGAACACGCCGCCACCGGCCCGCGCGTAAGCGGTCCGAGGCCTGAACGGGCGGTCCCCTATCCACCGGCGAGCGGTCCCTCGAAAGCGAGACGCCCAACCGGCGCGACCCGCCCACCGGGACCGGATCGCCTGGCGCGCAGCCCGCTCCCCTGCTCGGGTCCGGCGCGGTCCGCCTGGGAGACGGCGGTCTGGCTCGACCCGGTCCGCGCGCTCCCCATCATCGACACGTTGCTCGGGCGGGGACTGACCGACAGCGCCGCGCTGGCCAAGGAGGCCGCCCTCAACACGGACCGACCCGGGGCTCGTCGGGCGGATTGGCTCTTCGACCTGGCCGACGGGCGGGCCCAGTCCCCGCCGGAGTCCCAGCTACGGGCGCGGTTGGTGTTGGGCGGCCTGCCACGCCCCGTCGTCCAACATCCGGTGCGCCTGCCCAACGGCGTGGTCCTGCACCCCGACCTGGCGTGGCCCACCTACCGGGTGGCGGTGGAGTACGACGGGCAGTGGCACTCCGACATCGACCAGTTGCACCGTGATCGCCGACGGCTCAATCTGCTCGTCGGCGCGGGTTGGTTGGTGCTCCATGTGACCAGTCGACGGATGGGGTCCGAGTTCCCGGCGGTGCTGCGCGAAGTGCGCGCCGCCCTGAACGCCCGCGGCTGGCGGCGATGAACGCCCGCGCCGCGGCGGTGAGCGGCCGTGATCCACTCGGCTTCTTGGAGACCGGGCTGTCCGGGGCACCGCGACACCCCGCCTTCCAAGAAACCGGGGTCGATCATCGCGCCCGACCGCCGCACGCGGCAGGGCCCGGCCGACCAGTGTCGACCGGGCCCCGCGGGCGGTGCGTTACGGGCGGGCGTTGAGCTTGAGCGGGGTCTTCACCGCCGCGTACGCGTCGACGATCCCGTACCCGTAGAAGCCGTTGAAGTTGAGCCCACCGGCGCAGTACGCGTCGTAGGTCTCGTCACGGCCCTCGTTGCGGTACTGCTGCAGGCGCGGCTCCGGGCAGGCGTGCTCGGCCGCCGTGCGGTAGAGGTGCTGCTCCACCTGGTCCGGGGACATGCCGAAGCCACCCCGGGCCTGCGGCTTGCCGTACCGGCTGACGATCAGCGCGGCCACCCCGGCGGCGTGCGGGGACGCCATCGAGGTGCCCTGCAGGTAGGTGTAGTAGCCGCACTCACCGTTGGCCTTGCACTGCTTGAAGACGGACTCCTCGAAACCGGCGACGATGTTGCCGTCGGCGTCGACCGAGCCCTCCTCCTGGAGCACGTGCTTCGGGTAGGACGACAGGATCATGTTGGCGTCGGTGCGGTACGTGTCCGTGCCGAAGCCGTCGCGGAACCAGCCGCCCGGCGCGGCGACCGAGATCTGCTCGGTGCCGTAGTTGGAGAAGTCCGACTTCTTGCCGGACGGGCCGACCGACGACACACCGATGACGTGCGGGCCCTCGGTGGGCAGGTCCCAGCAGCTGTTGTTGTCGATCGGGCGCGGGTACGGGTCGGCGCCGTAGTCCGGGCTGGACGTGTCGGTACGCGGCGCGCCCAGGTCCTCGTTGTTGTTGCCGAGCGCGCCGACCAGGGTGACGCCCTTGTTGTGGGCGAATTCCAGCGCCCGCTTCATGGCCTTGATGATGGCCCGCTGCTCGGCCTGCGCCTCGGGGGAGTCGGCCGGGTTGGCGGTGCAGTTGTAGAGCCACGGGTCGACGTAGAACGACATGTTGACCACGTCGATCCCGTTGCGGCCGGCGTAGACCAGGGCGTTGACGACCGGGTCGAGGAAGAAGTAGCCGGAGTCCTGGCCACCCTTGAGCT
This sequence comes from Micromonospora sp. NPDC049662, assembly GCF_040675055.1. Lineage (NCBI taxonomy): Bacteria > Bacillati > Actinomycetota > Actinomycetes > Micromonosporales > Micromonosporaceae > Micromonospora > Micromonospora sp. NPDC049662. The sequence continues at coordinate 58,447 of NZ_JBFAOC010000003.1, read as the reverse complement.
CGACCAGCGACACGTTCGGGGCGACACCGGAGAGGCCGAAGCCGTTGGCGGCGGCGCCGATGGTGCCGGCCACGTGGGTGCCGTGCCCGCCGTCGTCGGTGCCCACCGCGTCGAGGCAGCTCGGCACCTCGCAGGGGCCGTCCACGTCGATCCGGTCGGGTGCGAAGTTGCGCGACAACGCCCAGTTGAAGTTGGGCGCGATGTCCGGGTTGCTGGCGTCGACGCCGGTGTCCAGTACGCCGACGGTCACCCGACGGTCACCGGGCTCGATCTTGCGGGCCTTGTCGGCCTGGATCATCTCCAGGCCCCAGAGCTTGTCGTCGAGCGGGTCCATTTTGGCCCCGCGCCGGGCGGCAGCGCCGGCGGCGGCCTTGGTGGCGGCCGTCAGGTGCTCCTGCTCGACCCGGTCCAGCTTCGGCTTGCGGCCGATGGCCTTCTGCTCGGCGGCGCCGACCAGGGTCGGCGCGGCGGCGGCCCGGGACGCGAAGTCGGCCCGGTCACTGGTGACCTGGAACATGCCGACCTCGTCGGACGAGGACACCACCGTGCCGCCGGCGGCCCGGATGGCGGCGACCGCCGTGTCGACGGCGACCCCGTCCTCGGCGACCACCGTGAAGGTGCGGGACGTGCTCGGCGCGGCGCTGGCCGGTACACCCAGGCCCGCTGCCGTAAGTGCCAGTACCGCCGCGGTCGCGACGGCACCGACGGTGAAGCGCTTGCTCACCACATCGAATCCTCTCGTTGAGGGACGTGGCGTCATCACACAACACCTGGCGGGTTCCCGCCAGATGAACGTCCGTTATGCCGGTGAATCTGTTCTTCATCCGCCCTGGCCGACGCCCAGATCCACCCGGTCGGACGATGCCGCCGGCAGATTCGGCAGGACCGTGGGCAGTTCGGCCAGGGTGGACACCTCCGCGTCGGGGATGAGACCCGCCGGGCGGGGTAGCCCGTGCCGGTTCAGCCACACCGACCGCAGGCCGGCCCGTCGGGGCGCCACCACGTCGTGCTCCCACGAGTCGCCGACGTACACGATCTGCTCGGCGGGCACCCCGGCAGCCTCGACCACCGCCGCGTAGAACTCCGGGGCGGGCTTCTTGGGCAGGCCGTTCTCGTGCGCGTACAGCTCGAAGGCGAACTCGCCGGCGAGCCCGCAGCGTTCGGCGCGGCTGTTGCCGTTCGTGGCGAAGCCCAGGGTGTACCGGCGGCGCAGCGCCACCAGCGCCGGTGGGACGTCCGGGAACGGCCGGGTGAGGGCGAACCGGCGGGCAAAGAAGAGGTCGGCGATCTCGTCGAGGTGGTCGCCGAGGCCGGCGCGGGCCAGCGACCGGGCCAGCGCGGCGCGGCGGATCTCCATGACCGGGGCGGCGCTCAGCTCACCAAAGACCGCTCCCCAGTCGGATTCCAGCTCGGCGAGCGTCACGCCGGCCGCGTCGGGTGCGCGACGCCGCATCTCGTCGAGGACGGCCGCCAGCCCGCCGGTCACCGCGGGCCGCAGGTCGAGCAGGGTCTCGTCAGCGTCGAACACGACAGTGGTCAGCACGGCACCCACTCTCCCACCGCACGACGACCACACCGCGACAGCGACCTCACCGGGTGCCGGCCGCCAGCGCGGGCTCGGGCGCGGCGGGCGCGGGCACGCCGCGCAGCTCGTCGAGGCGTACCAGGGCGACCCCGGCGACGATCAGCAGGCCACCGAGGAGTTGCCAGGCGGTGGGCAGTTCGTCAAGGAACAGCCAGGCGATGAGTACGGCGAACAGCACCTCGGTCAGCCCGACGAACGACGACAGCCGGGGGCCGAGGATCCGGTTGCCGGCGATGCCGGCCAGGTACGCGATCACCGCGGCGACGAGGGTGAGCCCGACGATGGGCAGCAGCCAGGTGGTGCGCTGCCCGGCGAAGGTGACCTCACCGAACGTGGCACGCAGCGGCAGCAGCCCGGTCACCCCGATGAGCAGCAGCACGGCCGCGCCGACGGCCATCCCGCCGCTGGCCATGGCGACCGAGGGCAGTCGGGGGTCGACCCGGCCGGCGAGTACGAAGTAGCCGGCCAGGCCGAACGCGGCGCCCAGCCCCCAGAGCACGCCGACCGGGTCGAAGGCGGCGTTGCCGGTGAGGTCCAGGACGAACACCAACCCGCACAGCGCGGCGGCGGAGCCGGCCACGGTGAGCCGCCGGGGGCGCTGGCCGTGCCGCAGCCACATCCAGCCCACGACGAGGATGATGCCCAGGTATTCCAGCAGGAGCGCGATGCCAACCGGCAGGTAGCGCACGGCGTTGAAGAAGCACACCTGCGCCAGGGCGACCCCGAGCAGCCCGAACATCACGACTGCGGAGCTGTTGTCGCGCAGCACGTGCCACCTGCCGCGCAGCGCCAGCAGGGCGGGGATCGCGAGCACCAGGGCGGCCACCCCGACCCGGGCGACGACAGCGGCCTCGGCCGACCACCCGGCCTCGATGAGCGAGCGCGCGAAGGTGCCCGAGGTGGCGAACGTGACGGCGGAGAGCAGCGCCAAGGCGGCGCCGACGGCGGGTCGTTGCGGCATCTCGCGCTCCTCGCTGCGACACGTGTGTCATGGGCAAACTATCCTTGTGCCCATGACGCTAGGCGGCCATCGTGACAGGAGTCAAGTTGCTGTTCGCTCATGACACCGAATGCTCGCTGATCGCCGCCACCGCCCTGGTCAACACCGGAGGCCGCGACGGCGAGCTGCTACCCGACGTCGCCGCGCTGGACGCCTTCTTCGTCCGGCACACCTACAGCGGACGGCACGAGCACACCGACGCGGAACTACGCGCCGTACGACAGTTGCGCCCCCGCCTGCGCCGCATCTGGGACGCCGAACCGCCCGAGGTCGTCGACATCATCAACGGCCTGCTCCGCGAACACCGGGCGTTGCCGCAGCTCATCGAGCACGACGACGAGCCGTACCACCTGCACGCCGTGCCCCGCGACGCGCCGCTGGCCACCCGCATGGCGGTGGAGGCGGCCATGGCGATCGCCGACCTGGTCCGGTCGAGCGAGCTGAGCCGGCTGCGCATCTGCGAGCACCCGGACTGCGACAACGTCGTCGTCGACCTGTCCCGCAACCGGTCGCGGCGGTTCTGCGAGGCCGGCTGCGGCAACCGCGCCGCCGTGGCCGCCTACCGGGCCCGCAAGGCGGCCGGCCGGTCCTGAGCGACGTCGGCGGCCAGCAGCTCGTACTCCACCTCACCCTGCTCGGTCCCCGGGATCGGGTCGTCGAAGTCCAGGTGGAACGTCCGCACGTAACGCAGCCCCGCCTTCTCCATCACCCGGCGGGACCGCTCGTTCACCGCCATCGTCTGCGCCCACACCCGGCGTACGCCCACGACGTCGAGCGCGTACTGGACCAGCGCCCGGGACCCCTCCGTCGCCAGGCCACGCCCCCACGCCGCGCGGCGCAGCCGGTAGCCCAACTCGGCCTCCGTGCCGTCCGCCGACGGGTCGAGCGCGAACCACCCCAGGAACTCACCGGACGCCCGGTCGAGCGCCGCCCAACGCCCCAGGCCGGGATGCCGCTCGTACTGGGCGATCAGCCTCGGCAACTCCTCGTCCCGGATCGTCTCCATCGGGGTCGCGACGCCGCCGGTGAGGAACCGCATCACCTCGGGATCGCCGTCAAGCTCGACGAACGCGTCCACGTCGGCCATCGTCAACCGGCGCATCCGCAGCCGCTCGGTCGACACGCTCTCGCCATCGCCGTCCCACATGCCCGCATCATCCCGCCACTCGCGGACACCGTCGAGCCGATTACCCGCAGCCCGACGCCGGCCGCCGCAAGATCCACGCAACTTCGGGGATACTGCTGCCTCACGCCGCGCGGAAGCAGCAGTATCCCTGAAGTTGCGCAGGAAACCCCGCGACCACCGTCGCGGACCGGGCGGTCGGGTCAGCGCGGGGGCGCGACCACGAAGAGCCGCCAGGAGTACGCGTCGACCACCAACACGGGTCCGTCCGGGTCCTTACTGTCCCGCACCCCGACCACGCCCCCCAGATCCGTAGCCACCTCGACGCAGTTGCCGTCCTGGTTGCTGCGGCTGCTCTTGCGCCATCGGGCGCCAGTCAACTCCACGATTCGGCCACCTCGCTCACCAACTCGATGGAAGCCTGCGGCGGCAGGGCTTCGCCCAACGTAGCCTCCCAGACCCGTTGGAGCCGCGCCAGATCATGCTCTTGGTCCAACTCCTGGCCACGAACCTGACTGTCCAGATAGGCCAATTTCGTGCCATCTGGCAGGGCGGCAAGCGCGAACGGCCCGCCGAGTCCCGGGTACTCCTCGGCGGATCGCGGCACGACATGCAGCCGAACCCGAGGGTGCCCGGTGGCGATGCTGGCCAGGTGCAGCGCCTGATCGCGCATCACCTTCCGCTCGCCGACCCGTCGCCGCAGCACCGCTTCGTCCAACACGGCCACAATCTGCGGGGTTCGTTCGCTATGCAGCACGTCCTGGCGGTCCATCCGCTCAGTGACGCGCCGGTCGACCTCGTCGGAGTCGAGCAGGTTGCCCGCCTCGAAGACCGCTCGGGCATAGGCCTCGGTCTGGAAGAGCCCCGGCACGTAGCGCGGCTCGTACCAGCGGACCGTGCGCGCCTGCTCCAGGATTGCCTGCCAGCCGCGTAGCCAGGGCTGGGTCCGGTCCAGGCTGACCAACTCGGTGGACATGCGGCTGAAGAGGCCGCCGGTGTCCAGGGCGCGGTCGAGGAGTTCCAGGTACTTCGCGGTGGGCGGCTGCTGGCCCAACTCGACCGCGCTGACCATCGACGGCGAGTAGTTGACCGCCTTGGCCAACTCGTCCTGGCTCCAGCCTCGGCGAGCCCGCGCCCGGCGCAGCTCCGCGACCAGGAACGCCGCCGCCGTCATCTGCCCATCGGCCATGCCCGACCACTCTCCAACCCGCCGGCGATCAATTCCAGCCGGCCAACAGAGCCGGCACCGCCCGGAAACAGGGCAGCCACGACAGGTCGGCCGAACCCTTCCGACCGTAGTCGTCCGATCACCAGACTGTGAAGTGCGACGCCGCTCCCCGTCCCCCGGGCCAGCGACATCGCCCGGGACCGCCCGAACCCCCGTGCCGGGCGGTCCCACCCCGCAAGATCGTGCTCGATCGTGGAAACAGTGGCCTCCGCACGTGCCGAGGCCACTACATCCAGGATCGAGCACGATCTTGATCGGGTGCGGGGGTGATGTCGCCAGCGATTCAGCTCGAAAGGACTCCCACACCATGACCCGGACCGTCTCGGACGACCGCGCGGCCGTACCCCGTCGACCGCACCTGCCGTTGCGGCCGTTGTGGCTCTGCCGGGTCTGCGCCGCGCCGTGGCCGTGCGCGCTGGCCCGACTCACCCTCCGCCAGGAGTACGCGCACGACCGGATCGCGCTGAGCATCTACCTGTGCACGGTCCTGCACGACGCGGCGGCCGACCTGTACCGGCTCAACCCGCACGACGGCCCGGCTCCGGCGGCGCTCTACGTCCGGTTCCTCGGCTGGGCGGCACTGCCCGAACCCTGACGTTCGTCGACGGCGGCCCTGCCGTCGACGGGAGCGTCTAACGCATGGCGAGCCGTTCCAGCAGGGCGGCGCTGCGTGCCAGCAGTGCCCGCTCCTCATCCGTGAGTTCCGCCTCGATGGCCTGGGCGAGCCAACCGGCTCTGCGGCTGCGCTCCGCCTCCAGGGCGGCCCGACCCGCGTCCGACAGCTCGACGAGCGACTTGCGGCCGTCCGTGGGGTGCGCCCGTCGCGTGATCAGCTTCTGTTCCATGAGCAGCCCCACCGCCCGCGCCATCGACTGGGGGCGTACGCGCTGGTCGGCGGCGAGGTCGCTGGTGGTCATGGCACCGTCGCGGTCCAACGCGCCCAGCACGGCGATCTGACCCAGCGGAATGCGGTCCTCGTGCTTGACGCGCCGGGTGAGCTTGCCCATCGCGGTACGCAGTTCGGCGGCGATGGCGGCGGCTTCCGAGGTGGGCACAGGGCACTTTACCCCGCTCGTCAGCGCTGTTGGGCAGCTGACCTGCACAGCAATACTGTTCAGCGGGGCTGTTCAGCATAACTGGTCAGCATTGCTGTAGGGTTTGCCGCTGTCGGGCCCAGCGCCAGCGTTGTCGCAGCTGGGGCCACGGCAGGCGACAACGAAAGGGACCTCCCATGTCCGCACCGGCAGCCGGAACCGTCACCACCACCATCGAGACCGTCACCGCCCGCCGCATCATCGACAGCCGGGGCAACCCCACGGTCGAGGTCGACGTCACGCTGGCGGACGGCTCGTTCGGCCGGGCCGCCGTCCCCTCCGGCGCCTCCACCGGGGCCCGGGAGGCCGTGGAGCTGCGCGACGGAGACCCGACGCGCTGGCACGGCAAGGGCGTCGACCGCGCGGTGGCCAACGTCAACGGGGAGATCGCGGCGGCCGTGCGCGGCAGCGACGCGGCAGACCAGGCGGGTCTGGACGCCGCACTGATCGCCCTCGACGGCACCGCCACGAAGTCCCGGCTCGGCGCCAACGCGATTCTCGGCGTCTCCCTCGCCGTCGCCAAGGCCGCCGCGGCGGCCCACCGCCAGCCCCTCTACCGCTACCTGGGCGGCGCCGACGCCCACCTCCTGCCGCTGCCGATGATGAACATCGTCAACGGCGGCGCCCACGCCGACAACCCACTCGATTTCCAGGAGTTCATGATCGTGCCCGTGGGCGCGGACACCTTCGCCGAAGCCGTCCGCATGGGCAGCGAGGTCTTCCACACCCTGCGCCGCGATCTGCTGGCCGCCGGGCACTCCACGGGCGTGGGCGACGAGGGTGGCTTCGCGCCCGAGCTGCGTACCGCCGAGGAAGCGCTCGACTTCGTGCTGACTGCCGTCGAGGGCGCGGGCTACCGCCCCGGCACGGACATCGGCCTCGTCATGGACCCGGCGTCATCCGAGTTCTTCCGCGACGGCGTGTACGACTACACGGGCGAGGGAGTACGCCGCACGCCCGCCGAGCACGCCGACTACCTCGCCAGGCTCATCGACGCCTACCCGGTCGTCTCCATCGAGGACCCGATGGCCGAGAACGACCTGGACGGCTGGCGCGAGCTGACCGCCCGTGTCGGTGACCGCTGCCAGCTCACCGGTGACGACGTGTTCTGCACCAATGAGACGCTGCTGAGCGAGGGCATCCGCACCGGCGTCGGCAACTCGGTCCTGGTCAAGGTCAACCAGATCGGCACCCTGACCGAGGCGCTGGCCACGGTGGCCACGGCCCAGCGGGCGGGCTGGACCGTCGTCATGTCGCACCGCTCCGGCGAGACGGAGGACACCACCATCGCGGATCTGGCGGTCGCCACCGGCTGCGGTCAGCTCAAGACCGGGTCGCTCTCCCGCTCCGACCGGACGGCGAAGTACAACCAGCTGATCCGGATCGAAGAGGAGCTGGGCGACTCGGCGCGCTTCGCGGGCCGCGCCGCACTGCTCCGGGCGTGAGCGATCGCGCCGCGCTTCGCCGGGCGTGAGCAGAGGGCGGCGCTGGTCAGGGGTGGGTCATCCGGAGCAGGTCGAGCACCTCGTCGAGCTGGGTCTCGGTGAGCTTGCCCGAGTCGACGTGGCCTCGGGCGATCACGACCTCCCGGATGGACGCCTGCTTGGCCAGCGCCTCCTTGGCGATCGAGGCGGCCTCGTCGTACCCGAGGTAGCGGTTCAGCGGCGTGACGATCGACGGCGAGCCCTCGGCGTACGCCAGACAGACCTCGGCGTCCGCGACCAGGCCGGCCACCAGACGGTCGGCGAACAGCCGACTCGCGGCGGCCAGCAGCCGGATCGACTCCAGCAGGTTGCGGCCCATCACCGGGAGCATGACGTTCAGCTCGAAGTCGCCCTGCGAGCCGGCGAACCCGACTGTCGCGTCGTTGCCGATGACCTGGGCGCAGACCTGCCGCATCGCCTCGGCGACCACCGGGTTGACCTTGCCCGGCATGATCGACGAGCCGGGCTGAAGGTCGGGGATGCGCAGCTCCCGCAGGCCGGCCCGGGGGCCGGAGCCCATCCAGCGGATGTCGTTCGCGACCTTGTAGAGGCCCACCGCGATGGTGCGGAGCTGCCCGGAGGTCTCCACCAGGGCGTCCCGGGCGCCCTGCGCCTCGAAGTGGTTACGGGCCTCCGACAGTGGCAGCCCGGTCGACTCGCGCAGCTTGCCGATCACGGCGGCGGCGAAGCCGAGCGGCGTGTTGATCCCGGTGCCCACGGCGGTACCGCCCAACGGCAGTTCGGCCAGCCGGGGCAGCGAGCCCTGCAACCGCTCGATGCCGTAGCGGACCTGGGCGGCGTAACCGCCGAACTCCTGCCCGAGGGTGACCGGCGTGGCGTCCATCAGGTGCGTACGCCCCGCCTTCACCACCGTCTCGAACTCGGCCGCCTTGCCCTCCAACGCCTCGGCGAGGTGGGTCAGCGACGGCAGCAGGTCCTCCGCGATGAACTGGGTGGCCGCCAGGTGGATCGACGACGGGAACACGTCGTTGCTGGACTGGGACGCGTTGACGTGGTCGTTCGGGTGCACCGGTGAGCCCAGCTCCCGGCTCGCCAGGGTCGCGATCACCTCGTTGGCGTTCATGTTGGACGACGTTCCGGAGCCGGTCTGGAAGACGTCGACCGGGAACTGGTCGTCGTACCCACCGTCGGCCACGTGCGCGGCGGCGGCGGCGATCGCGGCGGCCACGTTGGCGTCGATCACGCCCAGCTCGCCGTTGACCTCGGCCGCCGCGCCCTTGATCTGGGCCAGGGCCTTGATCTGGGCGGGTTCGATGCCCCGGCCGGAGATCGGAAAGTTCCGCGCCGCGCGCTGGGTCTGCGCCCGCCACAGCGCCTCGGCGGGCACCTCCACCTCGCCCATCGAGTCGCGTTCGATCCGGTAACCGGTCGCCTCTGGAGTCGTCACGCGTACCATCCTGCCGCGCCCGTGGCCGAACCGCAGATGATCCGTCAGCCCAACTCGGCGACCGGCACCAGCCGACCGGCACGCAGCAGCAGCATCGGGAGCACGACGCGGTCCGGTGATAGTGATCTGAGAGCGGATCGAGTGTGGTGCACCGCAGACTTGTTCCAGGTTGGCGGTGACGACATCCGACGGGGGCGGTGCGACCGTCCCACCCCCCAGCGGGCGGGCGTACCGATGTCGGTGGAGGTGCTACCGACGGGCGAGGCGCCAGGCGGAAGCCTGGCGCCTCGTCGCGTCACCCACCGATCAGTGTGGGTCGATGGCGAGCAGTCGCTCCACCTCGTGCCGGTCCGGCACGTCGATCTGCTGGTACAGGGACAGCGCCCGGGTCAGGTGTGCGCGGGCCGCCGCCGGATCGGTCGTCAGCAGGCACCGGCCGATGCCCTCCAGCGCCCGGCCCTGCTCGTAGCGGGCGCCCAACCCGGTCGCGTCGGCGAGCACCCGGCGGTACAGATCGAGGGCACTGGTCACGTCCCCCTGAGCCAGGATGGCCCGGGCCAACAGGTTGCGCGAGCCGCACTGGGCGACGCGGTCACCCACCTCGGTCATCGCGACGAGCGCCGAACGGTGCAGGTCGGCGGCCCGCTCCGGACGGCCGGCCTCGCGCTCCATCATCCCGATCTCGTTCAACACCTCACCCTCACCGAACCGGGCACCCACCTGCCGCTTCAGGCGCAGCGCCGCCCGCAGCAGCCGGCCGGCCGGCCCCACGTCGCCCATCCGGTGCCGGGCCATCCCGAGGTGCCCGACGGCGTTGGCGATGCGGCGCGGCTCGCCGATCTCACGGGCGACGATCAGGTGCTTGCGGGCCGTGAACACCGCCTCGTCGAGCCGACCCCACAGCAGCAGGCTCATCGACAGGTTGTTGAGTTCGTTCGCCAGCGCGTCGTTGTCGGGCATCCGCGTCGCCATCGCCCGGGAAGCCTCGTAGGCATCCCGGGCCCGCTGGAACTCGAAGTTGGCGGCGTACGAGGTGCCCAGATTGACGAGGGTGTTGCGGACTTCGCGACGCAGACCGAGCCGGCGGAAGATGTCGAGCGACATCTCCATCACCCGGATCGACTCGGGAAAGTCACCCAGCCGGTAGTGGGCCGAGGCGAGATAGTTGAGCAGCGTCGCCTCCGCCCGCTCGTCCCCCAACTCCTCCGCGGCGCGCAGTCCGACGGAGTGCGTCTCGATCAGCTCGTCGAGACGGCCGCTCTCGAACTGGGCGTACCAGCACGCCCTGGTCAACTGCCAGCAGTAGTGCGGGAACCCCTCCGTCTCGGCCAGGCGGACCAGGGCCGGCCACAGGGACACGTTCTCGTCGACCCAGGCTCCGCCCTGCTCGGCGACGATCGCGGCCAGGTCGGCGCGGAGCGGCTCGGCCACCACGAGCTGCGGACGAGAGGCGGAGAGTTCCCGCTTGCGGGCGATCGCGAGGGCGACCTGCAGATGGTGATCGAGGAGTCGCTCGACGCCATCCCGGCGCTCCACCGCCCGGTCCGGATCGGCCATCAAGGTCCGGGCGTACTCGCGGACGAGGTCGTGCAACCGGTACCGACCCGGCTGCACCTCCTCCACCAGGTGCGCGTCGACCAGCTCGTCCAGCAGATCCTGCGCGCCGGGAAGGGACAACTCGGCGAGGACGGCGGCGACCGAGGTGTCGAACCGTACCCCCGGGTGCAGGCCCAGCAGCCGAAACGCACGCTGCGCCGACGGCGACACCTGGGCGTACGACAGAGCGAAGGCCCGGCCCACGGACCGTTCGCCCGCCTCGAGCTCGGCCAGCGGGTCGGGTCGACTCGACAGCCGCTCCGCGAGGTCGGCGATGCGCCAGCGGGGCCGATGCGCCAGGCGAGCGCCGGCCAGCCGGATCGCCAGTGGCAGGTGACCGCAGCGCCGCACCATCTCGGCTGCCGCCTCCGGCTCGGCGGCAACCCGGTCGGAGCCGACCACATGCCCGAGCAGTTCGACCGCCTCGTCCCGGTCGAGCACCGGCAACGACAGGGGCCGTCCCTCGTCCACGCCGACCAGCCGGCGACGGCTGGTGACCAGGACCAGGCAGTGCGAGCCGTTGGGCAGCAGCGGTGTCACCTGGCCAGCGGTGGCGGCGTTGTCCAGCACCAGCAGGGCCCGCCGACCGGCCAGCTCGGTGCGCCACAGCGCCAACCGGTCGTCCTGGCTCGTCGGCACCCGGTCGGCGGGAACACCGAGCTGCCGTAGCAGGGTTGCCACCGCCGCCGACGGCGTCAACGGGGTGCGCTCGCTGTGCCCGTGCAGGTCGATGTAGAGCTGAGCGTCCGGATAGCTCTCCGCGAGGACAGTCGCGACGTGCACCGCCAGCGTGGTCTTGCCGCTGCCCGCCATGCCGTCGATGAGCTGGATCCGCGCACCGGCCTCCACATCCTTCAGCAGACGCGCCAGCGTCTGCTGCCGGCCGGTGAAGTCGCCGATCGCCCGGGGCAGCGAGCGCACCGGCGCCACCGACCGGACCTCCCGGCCGGCCAGCGCGAGGTCACCGGCCAGCACCCGCTGGTGCAACTCCTGCAGAGCGACACCCGGTTCGAGGCCCAACTCGTCGGCGTAGAACCGACGGCCCTCCCGGTAGACCGCCAGCGCGTCGGCCTGCCGACCCACCGACGAGAGCGCGAGCATCAGTTGCCCCCGCAGCCGATCCCGCGACGGATACACCTCGACGCTCTCGGTCAACTCCTCAATCAGCTCGGCGGCCCCCCCGAGGCGCAGCTCGACGTCGACGCACTCCTCCAGCACCGTGAGGCGCTGCTCGTCCAGCGTCTGCGCCCGGCGACGGACACTACGGCTGGCGATGCCGGCCAGCGCCGGGCCCCGCCACAGCGCCAGCGCCGCCCGGTAGTGCGTACGGGCGTCGACCAGACGACCGGCCGCGCCCGCCGCCCGAGCCACCTCCACCCCCCGGGTGAACAGGTTCGCGTCCAGGTCGGCGGGCTCGATACGCACGCCGTAACCGGCGGGATCGGTGACGATGGTCCCCGGGGTGAATCCCAGCTCGGTGAGGCGACGCCGCAGCCGCGACACACACGTCTGCAACTGGGCACGGGCGGTAGCTGGAGGATTTTCCTCCCAGACCGCGTCGACCAGCTCGTCGACCGGCACCAGCCGGCCCGCACGCAGCAGCAGCATCGCGAGCACGACCCGGTCCCGACCTGCCGTGACGGTGGACCCACCACCGACACGCAGAGACCCCAGGATCCCGAACCGCATCTACTCCCCCGCGTCGATCACACAACCAACCAGCAGAGTAGTCCGACGATCACAGCTCGACGCAGGCCGACCGCCGACGTGAGAGGCGCCTCCTCGCGGGACGGAGCGGTCAGCGGCGGCCGATGGTGAGCACCGGCTTGGTGACCTCGGCGAAGAAGTCGTTGCCCTTGTCGTCGACCACGATGAAGGCGGGGAAGTCCTCCACCTCGATCTTCCAGACGGCCTCCATGCCCAGCTCGGGGTATTCGAGCACCTCGACGTGCTTGATGCAGTCCTGGGCGAGGCGGGCCGCCGGACCGCCGATCGAGCCGAGGTAGAAGCCGCCGTACTGCTGGCAGGCGCGGGTCACCTGACCCGACCGGTTGCCCTTGGCCAGCATCACCTGCGAGCCGCCGGCGGCCTGGAACTTCTCCACGTACGCGTCCATCCGGCCGGCCGTGGTCGGGCCGAACGAGCCCGACGCGTACCCCTCGGGCGTCTTCGCCGGGCCGGCGTAGTAGACGGCGTGGTCGCGCAGGTACTGCGGCATCGGTTCACCGGCGTCCAGCCGCTCGGCGATCTTGGCGTGGGCGATGTCCCGGGCCACGACGAGCGGGCCGGACAACGACAGGCGGGTCTTCACCGGGTACTTGGACAGCTCGGCGCGGATCTCGTCCATCGGCCGGTTGAGGTCGACCCGGACGACCATCTCGGCGTCGAGCGCATCGTCGGTGACCTCGGGCAGGAACCGCGCCGGGTCGGTTTCGAGGCGCTCCAGCCACACGCCCGACGGGGTGATCTTGGCGACCGCCTGTCGGTCCGCCGAGCAGGAGACCGCGATCGCCACCGGGCACGACGCGCCGTGCCGGGGCAGCCGCACCACCCGTACGTCGTGGCAGAAGTAGCGCCCACCGAACTGCGCGCCGATGCCGAAGTTGCGGGTCAGCTCCAGCACCTGGGCCTCCAGCTCCAGGTCGCGGAAGCCGTGGGCGCTCATCGAGCCCTGCGTCGGCAGGGCATCCAGGTACTTCGCGGAGGCGTACTTCGCGGTCTTCAACGCGTACTCGGCGGAGGTGCCGCCGATGACGATGGCCAGGTGGTACGGCGGGCAGGCGGCGGTGCCGATCAGCCGCAGCTTCTCCTCCAGGAACTGCATCATCCGCGTCGGATTGAGCAGCGCCTTCGTCTCCTGGTAGAGGTACGACTTGTTGGCCGAGCCGCCGCCCTTGGCCATGAAGAGGAACTTGTACGCGTCCGGGTGCCCGTCCGGGTCCTCGGCGTACAGCTCCACCTGGGCCGGCAGGTTGCTGCCGGTGTTCCGCTCGTCCCACATGGTCAGCGGGGCGAGCTGGGAGTAGCGCAGGTTGAGCCTCGTGTACGCCTGGTAGACGCCCCGGGAGATGGCCTCGGCGTCCGCGCCATCGGTCAGCACGTGCCGGCCACGCTTGCCCATCACGATCGCCGTGCCGGTGTCCTGGCACATCGGCAGCACCCCGCCGGCGGCGATGTTGGCGTTGCGCAGCAGGTCCAGCGCGACGAACCGGTCGTTCGACGACGCGGCCGGGTCGTCGATGATCGCCCGGAGCTGCGCCAGGTGCCCGGGGCGCAGGAAGTGCGCGATGTCGTGCATCGCCTCGGCGGTCAGCGCGGTCAGCGCGGCCGGCTCCACGGTGAGGAAACGACGACCCCCCGGGCCGTGCACGACGTCCACGCCCTCGTCGGTGACCAGGCGATATTCCGTCTGGTCGGGGCCGGTCGGCAGCAGGGGGGCGTACGAGAATGCGGCGGCACTGCTCATGAGCGGCAAGCCTAGGGCAGACCGGTCGATCATTCCCACCCGCCGGGCTGGGTCTGGGACGCCGCTCTCATCCGCCGAGGTCGGCAGCGCTCAGCGCCCCGAAATCCCACCCGCTCAGCCGTCCTTGCCGCCGTCCGGTTCGGTGCACAACTCACCCTTGGGACCGCAGTCGCCGTTGCCGTCACCCGACCCCGGGCGGGTGCCGCCCGGGCCGGGGTTGCCGCCGTCGCCGGGCTGCGGGACGGGGGCGCCGGGCGTGGCGCCGAAACGGACGTACCCGATCTCCCGACCCTCGCCGATGATCATGCCCTGCGAGCCGACGGCGAGTGCGTTCGCCGAGGTACGCAGGACGGCCAGCTCCCGCCCGGTGCGCGGGTCGAGGGCGACCAGCCGCGACGGCTTCTCGTCCGCGAGCACCGCCGCGTACGGGGTGAGCGCCGCGCCCGCCTTGGCGCTGGCCGGCCTGGTCCACCGCACCTTGTCGGCGCCGAGTTCCCGGGACACCACCGAGCGCTTGTCGGCGGAGCGGAACACCGCGTAGCGGTCGTCGACGGCGACGAGCTTGGTGCTGGCCTCGCCGACCCAGAGCAGCCGTCCGTCGTACCCGTCGATGACCGCCTCGCGGCCGTCCGGGCCGACGCCGATCAGCACGTTCCGCGCGCCCTGCGGGTCCTCGCGCTGGACGCAGCCGGCGGTGTCGGCGGTGCGCAGGTTGACCCCGGCCCGCTGCCACGCCTCCTGCCCGGTCGCCGGGTCCCGCGCGGAGATGGCGAAGTAGCAGGTGCCGTCCTGGGAGCGGGCGGCGATCCGCAGCATCCGGCCGCCCACCACCGACAGCCGCTCGTCCCGGCCGGGCTCGACGTTCTGCAGCACGCGACCGGTGGCGGTGTCGACGACGTGCACCCGGCCGTCGACCGGGAAGCCGAGCAGCGGAGGTGCCGCCTCGGCCCCGGCCACTCCGTCGTCGATGCGGGTGGCGGCGAGCCGGCGTGTGCCGCGCAGGCCGGGGTTGTCGGCGAGCAGGCCGCTGTGCACCCCGGGCAGGAAGGCCGTCCACAGTGGCTTGGTACCGCGCGGGTCCCACGCGCTCAGCGTGCAGTCGGTGGCGTCCGTGCAGCGGGCGTCCAGCAGCAGGTTCCGGTACGTCCAGACGGCCACCGCGTCGTCGTCGCGCCGTCGGACCGCCCCGGTGGTCGGGTCGAGCAGTTCGTACCCCTTGACCAGGAGCTTGCCCACGGCGACGACCGGATCGCGGTCGCCACCCGCGACCGCCGACCAGTCCGCTTTGCGTTCCCAGAGCTGGGCGCCGGTGGCCAGGCTGCGGGCCTCCACCCGGGTACGCTGCTCGACCACGACGGTGTCGCCGGCGATGGTCACGCTGCGCGGGGTGCCGCCGACCCGCTGCTGCCAGACCACGTCCGGCTCGGAGATGGGCTCGCTGCGGTCCACCCAGTCCCAGATACCGGGGAACGGGTTCCAGACGCCGGTGGCGGCGAGGGCGACGACCACGGCGAGGCCGGCCAGCAGCCCGACGCGCACGCTCCCCTTCGCCACCCGCACACCGTAGCCACGATCACGGATCTTCCGTACGCCCGCGCCGCCGTGTCGCCGCGCTTTCTGCGGCGGAAGGTGTTAACGGGGTGCCCTTCCTCTACCGCAAGCGTTAGGAAGGTGCCCTTCCTTCAGCTCGGACGGCGCTGCGGATCAACGGCAGCGTGCGGTAGGGGATCTGCTCCGCCAACGCGATGATCGTCGACGCGCGGGTGATGCCGGCGAACGAGACGATCTGGTCGATCACTCGTTGCAGGTCCGTGTTGGAGCGGGCCACGATCCGGCAGAGCAGGTCGCTGGAGCCGGTGATGGTGTGCGCCTCCAACACCTCGGGGATCGCCGCCAGGTGGGCGGTGACCGGGTCGTGGCCCTGCCGTTGGCTGATCTCCAACGTGACGAAGCTGGTCACGCCGAAGCCGATCGCGGCCGGCGAGATCTCCGGACCGAAGCCCCGGATGACACCCCGGTCGACGAGCTTGTCCAGCCGGGCCTGCACGGTGCCCCGGGCCACGCCGAGCCGCCGCGAGCACTCCAGCACCCCGATCCGCGGCTCCTCGGCGAGCAGTTCGACCAACCGGACATCGAGCGCGTCGAGCTGTACAGCCTGCCCACCATTCATGGGTTCAGACCATACCGAATGCGCAACCTGACCAGCCTTTACGTTGACAGTTGCCCACTCGATGCCCGTCCCGCGATCCTTCGGTCAAGAACCGGCCCACGAGGCCGGCCGGTACGCGAGGGAGGCCACCATGACCCAGGCGATCGACCGACCCCAGTCGACCGAGGACGTCGACATCGACCGGCTCGTCGGCGCCGTCGACCACGACATCAGCCACGACCCGTTCCCCGTCCGTGGGCTCGACCACGTGCACTTCCTGGTCGGCAACGCCAAGCAGGCCGCGCACTACTACTCCACCGCGTTCGGGATGACCTGCGTGGCGTACCGGGGCCCGGAGCAGGGTTACCGCGACCACGCCCAGTACGTGCTGACCAGCGGCTCGGCCCGGTTCGTGCTGACCGGCGCGGTGCGCCCGGACGCCGACGGCGCGGAGCACGTGGCGAAGCACAGCGACGGCATCAGCGACATCGCGCTCGAGGTGCCGAACGTCGACGCCGCGTACGCGCACGCCATCGGTCAGGGCGCCACCGGCGTCGTCGAGCCGCACGACGTGACCGACGAGAACGGCACCGTCCGGATGGCCTCCATCGCCGCGTACGGCGACACCCGGCACACGCTCGTCGACCGGTCCCGCTACCGCGGCCCGTTCCTGCCCGGCTTCGTGGCCCGCGGCCCGATCGTCGACCGGCAGCCCATGATCGACGCCGGCATCCAGCCGAAGCGGTTCTTCCAGGCCGTCGACCACGTGGTCGGCAACGTGGAGCTGGGCCGCATGGACGAGTGGGTGGAGTTCTACAAGCGGGTGATGGGCTTCTCCAACATGGCGGAGTTCGTCGGCGACGACATCGCCACCGACTACTCGGCGCTGATGAGCAAGGTCGTCGCGAACGGCACCCGCAAGGTGAAGTTCCCGCTCAACGAGCCGGCCATCGCCCGCAAGAAGTCGCAGATCGACGAGTACCTGGAGTTCTACCAGGGCCCGGGTGCCCAGCACATCGCCGTCGCCACCAACGACATCGTGGCCAGCGTCGACGCCATGCGCGCCGCCGGCGTGGAGTTCCTGGACACCCCCGACTCGTACTACGACGACCCGGAGCTGCGGGAGCGGATCGGCAACGTGCGGGTGCCGATCGAGCAGCTCAAGGAGCGCAAGATCCTGGTTGACCGGGACGAGGACGGCTACCTGCTCCAGATCTTCACCAAGCCGGTGCAGGACCGCCCGACCGTCTTCTTCGAGCTGATCGAGCGGCACGGCTCGCTGGGCTTCGGCAAGGGCAACTTCAAGGCGCTCTTCCAGGCCATCGAGCGGGAGCAGGAAGCGCGCGGGAACCTGTAACACTGTCGAACGTGACGCAGCCTCCGTCGTACCCGACGCCGCCGGCCGGTGGGCCTCCGCCCGCCGCTGGCGGCGTCGCGCCATCGCCCGGCCCACACCCCCAGGGGTACGGCGTGCCGCCGCACCAGCCCCCACCCGGGTACGGCGTGCCGCCGCAGTACGCCCCACCCGGGTACGGCGTGCCGCACTGGCCGGTCGCCCAGCCCGCGCTCAGCCCGGCCGGCCAGCCGCTGGCCAGCTTCGGTGACCGGCTGCTGGCCTGGCTCATCGACGGGGCACTGGCGAGTGTCGTGTCGATGGTGCTGTTCCTGCCGGTCTTCCTGGTCCTCTGGTGGCAGATGTTCAGCGAGATGACCCGGACCAACCCGGACGGCACTCTCGTGGAGCCCGACCCGGCCACCGTCTTCACCGACTTCTTCCTGCCGCTCCTGCTGGCGGAGCTCGGCGTCTTCGTCGTGCTGCTCGGGCTCTACTGGCTCTACCACGTGGAGTACCTCAAGCGTGGCGGCCAGACGCTCGGCAAGAAGATCATGAAGCTGCGCGTGGTGCCGCTCGATCCGAACCGCACGCTGGACCGGCGGATGGCCGGCCGCCGGTGGCTCGTGCAGTACCTGGCCTGCTCGCTGGTCCCCGGCCTGAGCTACGTCGACGGCTTCTGGCAGCTCTGGGACAAGCCCTGGCAGCAGTGCCTCCACGACAAGTTCGCCGCGACGGTCGTCGTTAAGGTTGCCTCGTGAGCGAGCGAACCAGCAGGTACGGCAGCGGAGCGTCGGCGTGAGTGTGGAGCCCGGCTGGTACGTCGACCCCGCCGACCGCGAGACCCGTCGTTACTGGGACGGCGAGGGTTGGCTCGGCGCGGCCATCCCTGTCGACGCGACCCCGCCCGACGGACCGCCCCCACCCGAGCCGCCGCCCGTACCGGTCACCCCGGCCGGCTCTCCCTCGGCGGAGACCCCGCCGGGCTGGCCGCCGCAATCCGGCCAGCCAGCCCACCCGGGGCCCGGCCCGCAGTCCGTCCCGCCTCCGGGTTGGGGTCCGCAGGGCACCCCGCCTCCCGGCTGGGGTCCGCAGGGCGGTCCGCCTCCGGGCTGGGGCCCGCAGAACGGTCCCGCCGGTTGGAGCCCGCAGAGCACCCCGCCCGGTTGGAGCCCGCAGAGCGTGCCGCCCGGCTGGGGTCCCGGCTGGCCCGGCCGTCCACCGGAGCCGCGCCCGCACGGGCTCAGGTTGGCCGGTTACGGCCGGCGGCTGGTCGCCCGTTTGATCGACTTCGCTGTCGTCTTCGCGCTGAACGTGCTCGTCAACGGCTGGTTCGTCTGGCGGTGGCTGGAAGAGCTGACGCCGTACTGGCGGGAGGCGTTCCGGCGTGGGATGGAGGGCAACACCTCCCGCGAGGGACTGCCGCCGATCAGCGAACAGGCCGGGCTCCTCCAGGTGGCGATCGTGGTGATCGCCACCGCGCTGTGGCTGGCGTACGAGGTGCCCGCCATGGCCGGCAACGGGCAGACCATCGGCAAGCGGGTGATGCGTATCCGCGCCGTCCCCATCGAGGCCGACCAGCCGTTGGGCTTCGGCCGGGCGCTGCGCCGATGGACGACGCTGGGCATGTCCACCCTGCTCTGGCCCTGCTTCGGGATCGGTCTGCTGGTCCAGCTCATCGACTCCGTGTCGCCGCTCGTCGACCACCCGCTGCGCCGCGCGCTGCACGACCGGGGCGCGCTGACGGTGGTCGTCGAGGTCCCCGCCACCACCGGTCCCCCCGCCTCCGACGATCACCCTCAGCCCTCGGGAGACACCCCATGACCGACTCCGGACGTCACCAGCCGGCGGTGCGACTGACCCGCGCCGACCTGGACGCGCTGCCCAGCTACGTCCCCGGGCGCAGCCCCGCCGACCTGGCCCGCGAACTGGGTCTGCCGGAGGCCATCAAGCTCGCCAGCAACGAGGTGCCGTACGGGCCGCTGCCGGGCGTGGTCGAGGCGGTCACCGAGGCGGTCAGCGGCTCGCACCGGTACCCGGACATGGGCGTGGTCGCGCTGCGCGACGCGTTGGCCCAGCGGTACGGCGTGGACGCCGACCGGATCGCCACGGGCTGCGGGTCGGTGGCGCTCGCCGAGCACCTGGTGCGGGCCACCTGCCTGCCGGGTGACGAGGTGCTGTACGCGTGGCGGTCGTTCGAGGCGTACCCGATCATCGCGGCGACCAGCGGCGCGACCAGCGTGCGGGTCGCCAACGACGCCGGGCACGGGCACGACCTGGCGGCCATGGCGGCGGCCGTGACCGACCGGACCCGGATGATCCTGGTCTGCAACCCGAACAACCCGACCGGCACGGCCGTCCGCCGGGCCGAGCTGGACCGGTTCCTCGACTCGGTGCCGGACGACGTGCTGGTGGTCATCGACGAGGCGTACCGGGAGTTCGTCACGGACCCCGAGGTGCCGGACGGCCTGGACTACCTCGGTCGGCCGAACGTGGCGGTGCTGCGCACCCTGTCCAAGGCGTGGGGCCTCGCCGGGCTGCGGATCGGCTGGCTGGTCGCGCAGCCAGCGGTGGCGGCGGCGGTCCGCAAGGTGGTGACGCCGTTCTCCACGAGCACTGCGGCCCAGGCCGGCGCGCTCGCGGCGCTGGCGCAGGCCGACGAGATGGAGCGCCGGTGCGCGCTGGTCGTCGCCGAGCGGGACCGGGTCACCGAGGCGCTGCGCAAGTTCGTGCCCGACGTTCCGACCAGCCAGGCGAACTTCGTCTGGCTGCCGCTGGGCGACCGGGCCGTGGCGTTCGGCAAGGCGTGCGAGTCGCGCGGGGTGATCGTGCGGCCGTTCGCCGGGGACGGCGTCCGGGTCACCATCGGCACCCCGACCGAGAACGACGCGTTCCTGGCCGCCGCGGAGGCGGCGCTGACCTGAGCGAACGCGGTATGACCAACCGGTGACATAAGAGCTGTTTGTCTGGTTTTGCACGGTATTTGCCCTATCTTCCGAAGTAGCCGGCGCGGCGCGGACCCGTGCCGGCTCACTTCGAGAAAACGGGGTAACGAACAGTGCGTACTGCCAAGATCTGCCTCGCCGGAGCAGCCGCGGTGGCGGCGGTCGGCTTCCTCGCGGCACCCGCCGCCGCGGCACCCACCGACACCACGACCACCACCTTCGAGGTGCTCGCCGGCACCCTCGACATCGACGCGCCGGCCACCGCCGACCTGGGCACCGGCGCACCCGGTGGCACCATCACCGGCCAGCTCGGCACGGTGACCGTCACCGACTCCCGGGGCTCCGCCGACGCCTCCTGGGTCGCCTCGGTGACGGCGACGGTCTTCCAGACCGGCGGCGGCTCGCCGCCCGAGACGGTCCTGCCGTCCGAGATCGACTACTGGTCCGGTCCGGCGACCGCGACCACCGGCGACGGCACCTTCACGCCGGGCCAGGCCACGGCCGGCGACGCGGCGCCACTGGACAGCACCACCCCGCTCACCGCGTTCACCCACTCCGGCGGCACCGGCGGCAACACCGCGGCCTGGAACCCCACCCTGGTGGTCAACGTCCCGCTGGACAGCATCGCGGGCGTCTACACCGGCACGGTGACACATTCGGTGGCGTGACCGCCGGGGGCGGTCGACCATCGCGGTCGCGCTCGCCCTGTTCTGCCTCGCCGGTCCGGGTCTGTCGACCCGGGCCGGCGCGGCCGAGCCGGACGCGGGGTCGGACGAGGGCAGCATCGGGATCCGGTTGCTGGAGGCCCCGACCGACCGCCGCGACGACCCGCGGGCACTGCGCTACATCGTCGACCACCTACCGCCGGGCACCACCATCAACCGGCAACTGCTGATCGTGAACCGGACCGGCGAGCCGCGCCGCGTCGACGTGTACCCCGCGGCAGCGACCCTGGAGGGTTCGGCCTTCACATTCGGGGAGGGCAGGGCGGCCAGCGAGCTGACGTCCTGGACCACGGTCGACCGCGACACCGTGGAGTTGGAGCCGTGGGGCGAGGCACGGGTCCGGGCGACCGTCACCGTGCCGACGGCCGCCCCCCGGGGCGAGCGGTACGGCGTCATCTGGGCGTCCACCACCTCAAAGCCCCGGGCGAGCGGCCAAGTCACCCAGATCCACCGGGTCGGTGTTCGGATGTACCTCGACATCGGCCCGGGTGGCGAACCGGCCTCGGACTTCACGATCGGCGACGTGCGCCCGGCCCGCGGTCCTGAGGGCGTGCCCACGGTGACGGTCCAGGTCACCAACACCGGCGGCCGGGCCATCGACCTGACCGGCACGGTCAGCCTGAGCGACGGGCCGGCCGGCAGTCGAGCCGGGCCGTTCCCGGTCGGGAAGGGCGTCACGCTGCCCCCGGGCGGCTCGGGACTGGTCGTCGCCCAGTTCCCCACCGAGCTGCCCAACGGCCGCTGGAAGGCCGAGGTGAACCTGGAGAGCGGGCTGGTGAAGCGGAGCCTGACCGCGCAGATCGAGTTCCCCGACCCCGCTGCGGCCGGCCGCAAGGGCAGCGTCGTGTCCCGCCTGCGCTCTCCCTGGGCGGTGGGAGTTGTCGTCGCGGCGCTGCTGCTGACGACCGGTCTCGCCGTGCTCGTGCGCCGCCGCTCCCGCCGGACCCCTGCCGCCGCGCACCGCGAACACGTTCCGGCCGACCGGCAGGCGGGCCACGTCAGCTCGGTCGGCGGCGACGGGCGGCCAGCCAACCGATGACCACCAGCGTCATCCCCACGGCGACGAGGAGCAGAATCGACCCGTTCGGGCCGGTGACCGGCAGGTTCCCACCGTGGCTGGGCGTCGGGGTGGGCTGCCGGGTCGGCGGGGGCGTGGTCGGGGTGATGGTCGGCGATGCCGGCACCACCTCGAAGGTGACACCGGTGTCGTCCGACGGCGCCACCCGCACCGCGGCAACCGCGCCTGCCGGCGGCCCGCCCGGCAGGAGCGCCGATGGCACCGTGCTCACGAGTCCGGTGGCAGCGGCGAGCACACCACCGACCAACCACCTGGTTGCCCTGCTGGCCATGTCGACCCCTCCCACCCCGAAACCTGAACCGTGAGAAAAGTACCTTTTCCGGACAGATGTGGTGAAAGATTCGGAACCCGGTGCCCCGATCAGGTGGCGGCCAGGATCACCGCCTCCGAGGTCAGGTAGTAGCGCTGGTCGTCGCCGTCCGGATCGACCGGCTCGCGCAGCCGCTCCATCGCGACGTAGCCGGCCTCGGCCCAGACCGCCCCGGGCGTCCAGCCCGTGCCGTCCGAGCCGACGTTGAGCGTGCTGCGGGACAGCAGACGCCCGGTCGCCGGGTCGAGCGTCACCAGGTCGTTCCCCTCGGTCAGCAGATGCACCCGGCCGGGCTGGGCGGCGAGCACCCGCGCCGGGCCCAGGCCCGCAGAACGCCACAGCTCGGCACCCGTACGCGCCGACCGACCCACCGCTACCCCGTCGACGACACCGACAGCCTGTTCGCCGACCACGACGACGCCGGCCGGGTCCAACGCGGGCGCGGCCACCGGCTCGCCACCGCCCAACGCCCAACCCCGGCCACCGGCGTCACCCGGACCCGCCGTGCGTAGGGCCAGACACCCCGACCGGCCGGTACGACATCCGAGCGGGGTGACCACCAGGTGATCCGGGTCGCCCGGGGGTCGCCAGCGCTCGCCCACCAGGCCCGTCGCGGCGTCCCGGAACTCGATCGTGGCCGGGCCGGAGCAGGTGTCCAGTCCGATCAACTGCCCGGTCGCCGTGGTGCCGACGTCGCTGCGGCAGTCGCCGGGCAGGTCGGTCCGCCACAGCTCCCGACCGCTGGACACCTCCACCCCGCTCGCCCGCCCGTTCCCGGTGACCGTCAGCACGGTCCGGCCGTCCGGGAGGTCGGTGAAAAGGAGCCCGCTGGGGTTCCAGACGATGGCGGCACCGGTGCGCCGGACCACCGCCGTGCTCGCAACGGGCACCGGCCCGTCGGCCCGCCAGCGGACCCGCCCGGTGGACGCGTCGAGCGCGACCAGCCGGCCGTCCGACCAGCGGCTGACCACGATGGTGCCGCTCGCCACCACCCCGGTCAGCTCCGCCGGCCACCGCCGGTACGACCAGTAGGGGGTGGTGCGGTGCCGCCAGTCGACCGGCCGGTCGGCGTAGACCTGGCGGTGGGCGGCGTACACCCGCAGCCGCCCGTCCACGATCAACGGGGCGACCGGGAGACGGCCGATCACACCGGCCGCGGGTTGGGGCGTCGCCGGATAGTCCGCTCGGGCGGGCGTACTCACCTCGGCCGGCGCGAGCACCCGGTGGACGACGACCGCGACGGCCGCCACGGCGAGTAGCACCGCCACCGCCAGCACGAGCCGTCGCCGGCCCCTCGGGAACCCCATGCCGCACCTCCGCCCGGCACCCTACCCAGCGCACTGGGTCGGAGCCCGGTCAGGTTGTACGGGTCAAGCTCCGGGCACGTGCGCTCAGGCCGCTTCGAGCGAGCCGGCGGCGCGAGCAGCGACGGCCAGGTCGGCGAGGTCACGCCGGAGCGCCACCTCGACCGCACGGGCGGCGAGGCCACCGAGCAGCAGGGCCACCACCCGCCCGTACGGATCGGTCGGCACCGCCTCCTGGGTGACGGTGACCGCGGTGCGCGGGCCGCGACGTCGCCGGGCCGGACGCAGACGCCAGGTGATCCGGTAGTCCGCACCGGCGCCGGAGGAGCAGAGCACCAGCCGCTGGGGTGCGAGCGCCTCCACCACCAGGAACTCCTCGGTGAGGGTGCCGCCGCCCGGCTGGGCGCGCTCGGCACGCCAGGCGGTGCCCGGCCCGAACGGGCCCGGGGTCAGCACCTCGACCGGGCCGGCCCCGGTCAGTCGGGCGGCCCGGTCGGACAGGTCGGTCAGCAGGCACCAGACATCGACGGCGTCCGCCTCGATGAAACCGGTAACCGCGACCGTCGACATGCCACCCTCCCGTGCCACCGACGGTACGCGCGGTGCGGGCCGGACGAGGCCCCCGGACGGAATTTCCACCACCCGGAGGCCACGTTGTCCGTTCCGCCGGTGCGACACCGCTCAGCGTTCGAAGCGACCGGACCTGATCGCCCCGACGAACGCTGTCCATCCCGGCGGGCTGACGGCCAGTGTGGGGCCGCTCTGGTCCTTGGAGTCGCGGACCGCGACCAGGCCGATCACGTCGACCAGGTTGTCCGCCACCTCCACGCAGAGTCCCTGGTCGTTGGACCGGCTGCTGGTGCGCCAGAGCGCTCCGTTGAGATCGTGCATCGTTGTTACCTCCGTGTGCGTCGGGACGCCCCACCACTGGACAGGGGGTGGCGGGGCGACTGATCCGCGTGATCAACGGGGTAACCGGGGTGTGGTTATCGCACAGACGGTGCGACCATGAGTCTCGTCGATGAGACGGCCCGGCGGCGGGTGCCTCAGCGGGCCGGCTGGACCGTTCCGGTGACCTCGCCCAGGGCGATGGTGGTGCCGTCCAACCCGGGCGCGGTGGCGGTGATGGTGACGGTGTCGCCGTCGGCGAGGAAGGTACGGCTCTCGGCGCCGACCTTGGCCGGCTCGGCCCCGCCCCAGGTCAGTTCCAGGAACGAGCCGACCTGGGAGCGCTCGGGGCCGGAGACGGTGCCCGAGGCGTACAGGTCGCCGGTGCGCAGGGACGCGCCGTTGACGGTCAGGTGCGCCAACTGCTGGGCCGGCGTCCAGTACATGCCGGCGAACGGCGGTTCGCTGACCCGTTCGCCGTTCCACTCGACCGACAGCCGCAGGTCGAGCCCCAGGTGCGGGACGTCGCGCAGGTAGTCGACGACCGGCGGGTCCTGATCCGGAGCCGGCACGAAGGCGTCGGCCAACGCTTCCAACGGCGTCACCCAGGCCGAGACCGAGGTGGCGAAGGACTTGCCGAGGAACGGGCCGAGCGGCTGATACTCCCAGGCCTGGATATCGCGGGCCGACCAGTCGTTGACCAGCACCACCCCGAAGACGTGATCGGCGAAGTCCGCCACCGGGACCCGGTCGCCCAACGCGCTGGGCACACCCACCACGAAGCCGACCTCGGCCTCGATGTCGAGGCGTACCGACGGGCCGGTCACCGGACCCTCGGCGGACGCCCGCTGCCCGGTGGGCCGGACCACCGGCGTGCCGGAGACCACGACGGTCCCGGCGCGGCCGTGGTAGCCGATCGGCAGGTGCTTCCAGTTGGGCAGCAGCGGCGGCTGACCCGGGCGGAAGATCTGCCCGACGTTCGACGCGTGGTGCTCCGAGGAGTAGAAGTCGACGTAGTCGGCCACCTCGAAGGGGAGCAGCATCTCCACGTCGGCCAGGGGCACCAGCAGCGGCTCGACCGCCGGGCGGTGCGCCGGGTCGGTGAGCAGCCCCACGATCCGCTGGCGGACCGCCGTCCACTGCGGACGCCCGAGCGCCATGAAGTCGTTGAGGGTGGGCCGGCCCAGCGCGCCGGCGGCCAGCACCAGCCCGGCGGCCTCCGCCCCGGCCAGGTCGAACACCCACGAGGAGATGCGTACGCCGATCCGCGGCCCGTCCCCGCCGGAGGAGAACACCCCGTACGGCAGGTTCGTCACGCCGTACGGCGAACCGTCAACGCCGCTCACCCAGGTCATGCGTCGTAGCCCCCGTTCACCAGCCCCAGCCGGATCAGATCGGTAAGTGGTTCCAGGATGCTGCACGAGCCGAAGCCGACCCAGAGCGGGCGCGGCGCGTCCAGCCGTCCGTTGACGCGTTCGAGCAGCGGACGTGGATCGAGGGCGGCCAGCAGCTCGGCGATCACGCGCACGCTCTCCCCGTCGGCGGCGGCGAGCGTCGCGGCCAGCACGTTGGCGTAGCCGTGGTGGGTGAACCCGGTCTCCGGGTCGAGGTGCCGCACCGCCTGGTGCAGTCCGGCGGTGAGCTTGAACGGCAGCGCGCGGTCGCGGCAGGCGCAGAGCACCGCCGCCAGTTCGGCCGGGGTGGGGAACAGTTCGGCGGCGAGGCCGCCGGTGCGGAACTTGGCGGCGATCGGCACGCCGTCGGCGCGGGCGGTGGCGAGGGCGTCCAGGGCGCCCATCAGGCCGAAGGTCAGCGGCAGCTCGGCGTAGACGGCCTCGACGCCCGGCAGGGTCTCGGTCAGCCGCAGCAGTTCGGCGACGCCGGGTAGCGGGTCCTCGCCCCGCTTGGCGACGGCCACCTCCACCTGGCGGGCCGTGACGCCGTCGGGTGGCAGGAACGAGAGCGCGAAGGGCAGGCGGGCGATCCCGGTGTCACCGATCAGCCCGATCACCGGGCCCTCACGCTGGTCGACGAGACCGCTCAGGTCGCCGGTCACGACGGTCGAGGCGGGAACGAGCAGCGGGCCGACCAGATCCGCGTACCAGGCGGCGCGGTGCTGGCGGTGCGCCTTCAGAGCGTCGGGCAGCGTGGCGCTGCCCGGAGGGAAGACGGCGGCGTCGTCCACCAGGCCGTAGAGGAGCGCGGGCACCTGCGTTGACACGGAACAAGAATCTACGGGACGCTACAAGGAACGGACAACAGCGTCCGATTATCGGACGCCTTCGGCCGGTGAACGGGATATATCGGGAGGCGAGATGCCGTACTACCGCAGCGTCGGCGAGGTGCCGCGCAAGCGCCACACCCAGTTCCGCCAGCCCGACGGCAGCCTCTACGCCGAAGAGCTGATGGGGCAGGAGGGCTTCTCCTCCGACTCGTCCCTGCTCTACCACCGGCACGCGCCCACCGCGATCCTGGCCGCCGACGTGTTCACCCCGCCCGCGTTCACCCGGACGGCGAACCTGCCGCTCAAGCCCCGCCACCTGCGCACCCACAAGCTCGACGCCGGCGATGCCGACCCGATCCTCGGCCGGCAGTACCTGCTCGCCAACGACGACGTCCGCATCGGGTACGTCCTCGCCGACCGGCCCTCCCCGCTGTTCCGCGACGCCACCGGCGACCACTGCCTGTACGTCGAGGCCGGCACGATGCGGGTCGAGTCGCCGTTCGGGGCCCTGGACGCGGTCGCCGGCGACTACGTCGTCATCCCCACCTCGACCATCCACCGGCTGGTCCCCACCGGTGACGTGCCCGTCCGGCTGCTCGCCGTCGAGGCGTCCGGGCACATCGGTCCGCCCAAGCGCTACCTCTCCGTACGCGGGCAGTTCCTGGAGCACTCGCCGTACTGCGAACGAGACGTCCGCGGCCCCGACATGCCCCTACTCGTGGACGGCGAGGAGGTCGAGGTTCTGGTCCGGCACCGTCGCGGCTGGACCCGCCACGTCTACGCCAACCACCCGTTCGACGTGGTCGGCTGGGACGGGCACCTCTACCCGTGGGCGTTCTCCATCCACGACTTCGAGCCGATCACCGGCCGCATCCACCAGCCCCCGCCGGTGCACCAGACCTTCCAGGGCCCGAACTTCGTCATCTGCTCCTTCGTGCCCCGCAAGGTCGACTACCACCCGCAGTCGATCCCGGTGCCGTACAACCACCACAACGTCGACTCCGACGAGATGCTCTTCTACACCGGCGGCAACTACGAGGCCCGGCGCGGCTCCGGCATCGAGCAGGGCTCGATCTCGCTGCACCCCTCCGGGTTCACCCACGGGCCCCAGCCGGGCGCCGCCGAACGCTCCATCGGCGCGGACTACTTCGACGAGCTGGCCGTCATGGTCGACACCTTCCGCCCCCTCGACCTCTGCGACGCGGCACGCGCCTGCGAAGACGAGGGATACGCCTGGACGTGGGCGCGCCGCCCCTAGCGGACGGTTGTTCTGGTGAAGGCGGCGAACTCGGCTATCACCGTGGCGACGATGGCGAGCACCAGCGGCCACGGCGAGCCGACCATGGCGTACACGAGTAGCAGCAGCGGCGCGGCCGCCACCGCGTAGATCGCCAGGGCCATCGTCCGGTCGGCGTGCAGCATGGCCGGCAGGACGGTCCGGGTGAACCCCGGAAGCCGGGCCGCGAGCTGCCACACCACGACACCGCCGGTCAGGGCGGCGAGCACCGCCAGGACCCGGGAGAACCCGTCGTTCGCCGACGCCGCGAACGCGACCACCACCGCGGCGACCAGTGACCAGCCCGCGCCGTAGAACACCAGGCGGTGCAGGCCGTACGCGAGGGTCCGTGGGGAGTCGATCCGGCTCGGGCCGAACGTCACCATCTCGGCCATCTGCTCCAGCGCCGCAGACCAGCGGCGCTGCTCCAGACGCAGGACGCCGACGTCGTGCCCGACCTCGGCGAGGCGGGGATCGAGCCGCAGCGCCTCCCGGTAGGCCCGCTCGGCCAGGTCGAACAGCTCCAGCCGGGCCGCGACCAGGCTGAGCACCAGGTGCGCCGGCGGCTCCTGGGGGGCCAGCTCGACCCCACGCCAGGCCGCGTTCAGCGCCGGCTGGCCGTTGCGCGCGTCGGCCAGGATCGCCGCGGCGCTGCGCTGGGCGTACGCGTCGGCCGGCCCGAGCGCCAGCAGCCGGTCGGCGGTGGCGGCCGCGTCGGCGTACCGCCCCAGATCGGCCAGCGCCATCGCCCGCACGACGAGCGTCGGCGGGGCGTCCGGTGCGGCGGCAACGGCCGAGTCGGCGGCGGCGAGCGCGTCGGCCGGCCGGTCGGCGGCGAGATGCACCCGGGCCAGCATGGTGAGGGCGTCCGGGTCGGCGGGCTTCAGCGCGAGCCCCTCGGTCAACTCGCCGGCCGCCTCGTCGTGCCGGCCCAACTCGGCGAGGAGCTGGGCGCGTTCGAGGTAGCCGTCGGCGGCGAACCGGTCGGGGGCGGGATCGGTGGACATCGCGGCGAGCCTAGGCGGCCGGGGCGTCGTACACCAGCGCGACGGCGACGCCCGCCAGACCTTCCTCACGGCCGGCGAAGCCGAGCCCGTCGGTGGTCGCGGCGGAGACGGTCACGGGTGCGCCGACGGCCTCGGAGAGCACCCGCTGAGCCTCATCCCGCCGACGGCCGATCTTGGGCCGGTTGCCGATGACCTGCACGGACACGTTGCCGATCGCCAGGCCGGCGGACCGCACCCGGCGGGCCGTCTCGGCCAGCAGCGCCACGCCGGACGCCCCCGCCCACTCGGGCTGGTCCACCCCGAAGGCCGAGCCGAGATCACCGAGCCCGGCGGCGGAGAGCAGCGCGTTGCAGGCGGCGTGGGCGGCGACGTCCGCGTCCGAGTGCCCGGCGAGACCGTCCTGGTCGGGCCAGAGCAGGCCGGCAACCCAGCAGGGTCGGCCGGGCTCGAACGCGTGCACATCGGTGCCGATGGCCACCCGAGGAACGATCATGATCCGAGACTACGCGTAGAACGAAGGTGCGGTCCCGCCGTGCGGTCGCGAGGCGTCAGTCGCTGGCGGCGAGCAGGTGCTCCGCCAGTGCCAGGTCGAACGGACGGGTGATCTTCAGCGCGTACTCCGAGCCGGGCACGCAGGCCACCGCCACACCCTGCTTCTCGACCAGGCCGGCGTCGTCGGTGAGCGGATCACCCGCGGCGGCGTGCGCGGCGGCCAGCACGGACCGGCGGAAGCCCTGCGGGGTCTGCACGGCGCGCAGGGCGGACCGGTCGACGGTGCCCAGCACCACCTCGTCGGGGCCGACCTCCTTGATGGTGTCGACGACCGGCAGGACCGGGATCACCGCCGGCTGGCCGCCCCGGACCGCGGCGGCGACCGATTCGACCAGCTCGGGTGGGGTCAACGCGCGGGCGGCGTCGTGCACCAGGACGATTGTCGGGCCGGCCGGCACGGCCGCGAGCGCGGCGGCGACGGAGGCCTGTCGTTCGGCGCCACCGGCCACCACGGTCACCGGCGCCACCGAGGCCAGCAACTCACGGACACCCGCCACCTCGGCCGCCGGTGCGGCCACCACGATCGTGTGGACCGACGGTGCGGCGGCGAGCCGGCGCACGGCGTGCACCAGCAGCGGTTCTCCGGCGAGCAGGCGCAACGCCTTGGGTCGACCGGGACCGAGGCGTACGCCGGCACCGGCCGCAGGCACGAGGACCGCGACGTCACCGCGCGGGTTGAGCTGCGCGGTCACGTCGCGGTCCTCGGTGGTTTCTTCGCTACGAAGTGGGTACGACGATGCTGTGCGGACTAGGCCTCGGTGAGGACCTTGTCGAGCAGCGTCTCCGCCTCGTCCTTGGTGCTCTTCTCAGCCAGCGCGACCTCGCCGACGAGAATGTCGCGGGCCTTGGCCAGCATCCGCTTCTCGCCTGCGGAGAGGCCCCGCTCCCGCTCCCGACGCCACAGGTCACGCACGACCTCGGCGACCTTCAGCGGGTTGCCGGAGGCCAGCTTTTCCAGGTTGGCCTTGTAACGCCGCGACCAGTTGGTCGGCTCCTCGGTGTGCGGAGCCCGGAGAACGTCGAAGACCTTACCGAGGCCCTCTTCGCCGACCACCTCGCGAACGCCCACGATCTCGGCGTTCTCAGCCGGCACCCGGACCGTCAGGTCACCCTGCGCGACCCTCAGGACGAGATATTGCTTGGGCTCGCCCTTGATGACCCGAGTCTCGATTGCCTCGATGAGTGCGGCCCCGTGGTGGGGGTAAACAACGGTCTCGCCGACACTGAAAACCATAGGTTCGAAACCCCTTTCGCTGTGTCTAGGGTAACACGCTCAGGCAACGATGTCTCACCGATGTCCTGACCGTTGGCGCAGCTCAGGGGCCCTGTGAGAGGTCTTTCTTCAGCTTGACAGGCGGTCAAACCGATGGTTCAAACACGCTCCGTGACGATCGGATGACTTCCCGATACGAGTGAACAGAACGTCGAGATCAAGGGCTATGCGCTCCTCCCATGGTATCCCGGCGTGCGGGACCGCGCCCAGATGTAGCGGGACGTGCCCCCGGTGCGGGACCCTGGAGTCCGAGCCACACTCCGCTCTCGAGACGCTTCCTGGGGGGTCCGATGGGCAAGCCGGACGCAGAGGGCCACGGGCCATCCGACGGCCTGCCCGACCTACCACCCGAGTGGGGCCGCATCGTCGTCCCCGACGACGCCTCCGCCCTCGCCAGCGAGGCCGCCCAGGTACGTCGTGAGCTGCGCCGGGCCACCGGCCGGTACGCCGGACGCCGGGCACTCGCCCTGCCGCTGCTCGTCCTGGTGGTGGCGGTGCTCACCACTCTGACCGGCCTGCTCGCCGTGACCTGGCCCCGCGCCGGCCGGAGCACCGACCGGCCCACTCCGGCGCCCTCCCCACCACCCGTTTCGCTCACCGGTCAGGCGCTGCCCGCGCTGGACCTGGTCGACGCCGGGCAGGCGCCCGTTCCGCTCCGCGGCCTGTTACCCGCCATGATCATCCTCGTGGACGACTGTGGCTGCCCCGACGTCGTCACCGAGGCCGTGGCGGCGGCGCCCACCGGCGTCACGGTGGTCACCGTGACCGAGGGCCGGGCTGTCGCCACCGCACCACCCGTCGACGGC
Source organism: Micromonospora sp. NPDC049662 (assembly GCF_040675055.1). Taxonomy (NCBI): domain Bacteria; kingdom Bacillati; phylum Actinomycetota; class Actinomycetes; order Micromonosporales; family Micromonosporaceae; genus Micromonospora; species Micromonospora sp. NPDC049662. The sequence goes on along the minus strand of NZ_JBFAOC010000003.1, from coordinate 26,593 downwards.
GTCCGCGCGCTGGCCGACCCCGCCGGCGGTCTGCGCTCGTTCCTGGGCCCCGGTGCCGCCAACGCGCTGCTGGTCGGCCGCACCGGCGTGGTGACCCGGGTGCTGCCCGGCGTCGGGCCCGTCGACGCGTACCAGGACGACCTGACCGCCCTGGCCCGCTGAACGGCCTACGACGGGGGCAGCGCGACGAGCTGCGCCTCGACGTCGATGGGCTGGTCGCCGACGGCCGACAGCGACACCCGGAACGGCCCGCCGCCGGGCAGCAGCCGGGCGGACGCGAGCGTGCCGTCGCAGTCGATGCGCGGCGGGCCGGCGATCTCGGCCCCGGTGCTCGTCACCGCCAGCGTGCCCGGTCGGGTGCACCGGTACTGGAGCAGGAAGCGGGAACCGTCGTCGGACGCCTGCCGGGTCCGCTCCTCGCCGGGCGCCAACTCCCGCTGCTCCCGCCAGATCGTGCTGCGGAACGAGGGCAGGTCACTCCCGGGGACGAGAATCCCCACATCGCCGTCGACGTCGGCGATCGCGCCCGCCTCCGCGTCGATCGCGATTCGCGAGTTGCCGCCCACCCGGACGGCCTCGCCGGTCTCCGGGTCGATCCGAACCGTCACGCCCCGTTCCCCGGGTTCGATGCGGGTCAGGATGCGCTCCAGTTCGGTGCTGACGCTGGGCGCGACCACCGGTGAGCTCACCGGCCCGGCCACCGGGGCGGGCGCGGCGGCATGCCACCACCAGCCGCCCACCGCGAGCGCGGCCAGGGCCGCACCGACCAGCACCGCCGACCGCAACCGGTCGTCCGCCCCCGCATCCATGGAACGAGCGTACCGGTCGGGTCGCTGGCGTTCACTCCTGTCGATCGAGCAGGACGGCGTACAGGGTGAGGCCCGGACCGAACGCCAGCATGACCACCTGCCGAGGCGGCGGCGTGGACCGACCCAACCGGTCCAGGATCAGCAGCACCGTCGGCGAGGAGCAGTTGCCGTGCTCGTCCAGCGTCGCCCGGGACGCCGCCAACGCCTCCGGCGGCAGGGCCAACTCCCGCTCGACCACGTTGAGGATCCGCGGCCCGCCCGGGTGCACGGCCCAACCGTCCACGTCGGAGATGGTGCCGCCGTGCCGGGCCAGCAGGTCGTCGACCAGGCCGCGCACGTGCCGGGAGAGGACCTGCGGCACCTTCGACGACAGCCCCATCCGAAAGCCCGCGTCCGTGACGTCCCAGGTCATGTGGTCGGCCGTCGAGGTGTCGGTGACCGAGGCGACCTCGCGCAACGCGTACCCCCGGCCGCCGGGCACCACCACGGCGGCGACGGCGGCGTCCGAGAAGAGCGCGTGCGAGATGATCTGCTGGGTGTCGACCCGGGCCGTGGACGGCTGAATGTGCAGGCTGGTCAGCTCCGCGCAGAGCAGCAACGCCGGCCGGCCCCGGGCGGTGACGAAGTCACTCGCCGCGCCCAACCCCGGAAGCGCCGCGTAGCAGCCCATGTGGCCGACGAACATGCGCTGGGTGTCCGCCGCCATGCCCAGGTCACGGGCGAGCAGGATGTCCAGCCCCGGGGTGGCGTACCCGGTGCAGGAGCAGACGATGAACATCCCGACGTCGCCGGCGTCCAGACCGGCGGCGGTCAACGCGCGCCCCACCGCCTCCTTGCCCAGCGGCAGCGCCTCCACCTGGTAGCGACGCATCCGGCGCTCGGTCGGCCAGTCCGAGACGTCCTCGAGCAACGGGTTGACCGCGGCCTGCCGTCGGGTCACCCCCGAGTTCGCGAAGATCCGTTCGGCCAACGCCCGGGTGCTGCCGGAGAAGTGCCGGGAGAAGAAGCCCTCCCACAGCTCGTCCTGCGAAGCGGACGGCGGCTGCGCTGTCCCGAGCCCCGCGATCACTGGTACGGACACGATCCCCACCTCTCGTCAAACGCTGTCCTCCCCCTGGCCGTCCCTCCGGCCACCTCGGCCGGCCGCACCCTCGTACGTTTCCCGCGACACCCGCTCACCAACGCGGTGCCGATCCGTCGCGGTCCGGGTCCCCGCCCAGCGCGGCGATGCCCAGCCAGTCGGCGCAGACGTCCGACGTGGCCGGGTGCAGTGAGCCGCAACGGGCATCCCGGTAGAGCCGCTCCAACGGGTGGCCACGTCGGGTCGCCGACGTGCCGGCCGCCTCCAGCATCGACGCCGCCACCTCGGCGGCCGTCGTCCCGGCCAGCAGCTTCGCCCGCCACACCCAGCGGTTGGTCTCCGCGTCACCCGGCGCGTCGTCCACCCGGCGGGCCGCCTCGGCCACCGCCAGCTCGGCGGCAGCCGTCGCCGCGTCCGCCCGGCCCAGCCGCGAGCGCACCGCCGGCAGACCGGCCAGGTTGCGGGCGTTGAGGTGCTCGGCCGCCGCGTCGATGGCGGCCCGCGCCACCCCCACGTAGACGGCCGCGTAGCTGGCCACCAGCCAGTGCGGCATGAGCTGGGCGATCACGAGGGCCAACCCCTCCACCCCACCGAGCAGCCGGTCGCCCGGCACGGTGACGTCCAGATGCAGGTCGTGCGACGAGGTGGCCCGCATGCCGAGGGCGTCCCAGGTCGGCTCGACGCTCAAACCGTCGCCGGCCGGCACCAGGAACTGCGACACCGTCGACTGGTCGGTGGCGCTGCGCGCGGCCACCAGGTAGCCGTCGGCGTGCCCGGCCCCGGAACAGAAGGTCTTGCTGCCCTTGAGGTGCCAACCGCCGTCGGTCGGCTCGTAGACCGTGCTCAACTGCGAGAGGCGCGCGCCGGTGCCCCGCTCGCTCATCGCGACGCCGTACCAGGCGCCCTGGGCAGCGGCGGTGAGCAGCCGGTCCCGGGCGGCCAGCGCCTCGTCCGACACGCCCAGAGCCTCGGCCAACTCCTCGGTGACCGCGCCCAGCGCGCCGGTCACCGACGCGTGCATGTTGAACACCAGCGCCGTCGCGCCGTTGCCCCGGGCCAGCTCGGTGGCGACCGCGGTGTAATCCGCGAAGCTCGCGCCCAGGCCACCGAGAGCGCGCGGCACCATCAACCCGAAGAGGCCGGCCTCCCGCAGGTCACGGAAGTCCTCGGCCGGGAAGGAGCCGTCCCGGTCGTGCTCCGCCGCCCGCGCGGCGAACCGCGGCGTCAATCGGCGGGCCGCCTCAAGCGCGTGCACCGTCATATCGCTCCCTCCTCGGCGTCCCATACCCCGCCACGAGCCGACTATCCTCTGCGGACCCCCTGGCCCTGGTAGAGCACGGCGGTGGACCGGGTCGGCACGATGCGCGGGGCACGACCGGTCAACGGCACACCCGGCGTCCGTGCCGCGCGGGCCCGCCGCACCAGCCAGGCGAGCAGCCCCCCGACCTGCGGTCGGATCCCACGTAGGCGCAGCTCGACGCCGTGCCGGGCGCACTCGGCCACCAGCGCCCGCGCGTCCACGAACAACCGTGGATCGTGGATGCCACGCGGCACCGTCGGCAGCCGCTCGGCGATCCGCACCGCGACCAGCCGGGCCAGCGCCGTGTCGTTGAGCGTGTCCAGCACGAGCAGGCCGCCCGGGCGCAGCAGGCGGCACGCCTCGGCCACCGCCCGCGGCCAGTCCGGCACGTGTTCCAGCAGCTCGCCGGCGGAGACCACGTCGGCGCACCCGTCGGGCAGCGGCACCGCCGTGGCGTCACCCTGCACCACCCGTACGCCGTGCCCGGCGGCCTGGACCAGCGCCGAACGGGTCAGGTCCACCCCGACGTGCCGGTAGCCCTTGCCGGCCAGGTGCGGCGCGAGCAGACCGGCGCCGCAGCCCAGATCGACCAGGACCGCGCCCGGACTCCTCGTCGGCGGTACGAGCGCCGCGCGGGCCTCGGCCAGCCAGTGCAGCATCGCGAACGCGCCATCCGGCCGCCACCACTCACCGGCCAGGTCGTCGTACTGGCGCGGATCGTTGCGCGGCAGCACCCGCTGGGCGGTCGACGCCACGTCTCGCATGGCTCCGAGCGTGGCACGACTGCTCGGTAACGACCAGACTTCCCTTATGTCGTCGAGGGTGTTAGGGCTGGTCAGGGCGAGCCATCCGGAACCGGCCGCCGCGGTGACCACAGTGTCCGGTCTGCTGGCCTGGGGAGTGGGCCACCGGCCCTGGGGAATCGCCTCCGTGGTGCTCGCCGTACTCGCCAGCCAACTCGCGGTTGGCTGGACCAACGACGCGTTGGACGCCGAGCGGGATGCCACGGTGGGGCGTACCGACAAGCCGGTCGCCGCCGGCGCGGTGGGCCGGCGTGTCACGGCCTGGGCCGCCGCGGTGGCCGCGGTGGCCTGCCCGCTGCTGGCGCTGACCACGAACCCCCGGGCGGCGCTCTGGCTCACGGTCGCCCTGGTCTCCGCGCTGCTCTACGACTGGCCGCTCAAGGCCACCGTCTTCTCGGTCCTGCCGTACGCCGTCTCCTTCGGCGCGCTGCCCGGCTTCGTGGTGCTGGCGCTGCCCGGCGAACCGACCCCACCGCTCTGGCTGCTGACGGCGGCGGCCTGCCTCGGCGCCGGCGCGCACTTCGCCAACGTGCTGCCCGACCTCGCCGACGACGCCCGCACGGGTGTACGCGGCCTGCCGCACCGCCTCGGCGCGGCGGGCAGTCGGGCGGCCGCGGCCGGACTGCTCCTCGCCGCGACCGCCGTCCTGGTCCTGGGACCACCCGGACCGCCGTCGGTCCTCGGGCTCGCGGCGGTCGGCACGGCCGCCGTCGTGCCGCCACTGAGTTGGTACGCCGGGCGCTCGGCGGCCCGCGCGGGCCGGCGGCCGGTGGCTGCCTTCCGGGCGGTGATGCTGGTGGCCCTCATCGACGTCGCGCTGCTGGTGGCGAGCGGTCGGGTGGTGTGACGGCACCCGGCGGGGTGGCATTGCCGGGTCCCCGTGCGGGCCTCGATCAGCTCCAACTACCCTGGAGCGCGGTCTGCGCGGGTATGGCCACCTCCCCCGGCGTGCGCCCGGGTGGGGATCGTAACGAGGAGGACCGACGTGACGCGCTCGATCAACCGATCCCGGCGGGCGGCCCTGCTGCTGTCCGGAGTCGCGGCGGCCACCAGCCTGCTCGCGTCCGGATGCGGCGCTGGCCAGATCGCCGAGACGGCTTTGAAGGAGCCGTCCGTCCAGGGCGTCAACCTCACGACCCCCAACGGCGCCTACTCGGTGCGTGGCCTGCTGGTCACCTACCCCGGCACCGAGGGTTACCGGGCCGGCCAGGACGCCCCGCTCAACGCGGTGATCTACAACGACTCGAAGAGCACCGTGACGGTCACCGTCACCACGCAGAGCGCCCGCGAGGTGCTGATCTCGGGTGGCTCGGCCAGCCCGACGCCGTCCGCCTCGGAGTCGGCCTCGGCCACCCCGTCGGCCTCGGCCACCCCGTCGGGCTCGGCCAGCCCGTCGACCACCGAGTCCGGCTCGGCCAGCCCGTCGGCGACCCCGTCCGAGACCGGCTCGTCGTCGGCGACCCCGTCCGCACCTGAGTCGGCGCGGGCGTCGGGTTCGGCCAGCGCTGCCGCGCCGGGCCAGCCCGCCCGCATCGAACTGGCCCCGCTGAGCTACCTCCAGCTCAACTCGGAGTCCACCTCGCAGCTGCGGCTGGTCGGTCTGACCGAGGCGCTGCGCTCCGGCCAGAACGTCGTCGTGACCTTCGACTTCGGCAACGGCAACACGGTCACCGGCCCCGCGCCGATCGCGGTGCCGCTCACCCCGGCGGCCCCCGCCTCGCCGATCATCGAGCGCGAGGGCGGCTACGAGGGCAACGAGGGTGGCACCACCCACGAGTGAGCCCGATCCTCAACTACGGAACACCCCGGCGTGGGAACCACCACGCCGGGGTGTTTTCGTCGTACGAGGCGGCTAGCGTCCTGATGTGACCACCTCCCGATCGACCTCCGGCCGTGGCGGCGCGGCAGGTGCGCCCCGCGCCCGGTCCGCCACCCGCGAACCGCGCCCGGCGTACGAGTGCGACGCCTGCGGGCACCAGCCGCCCAAGTGGGTGGGTCGCTGCCCGGAGTGCGGCGAGTGGGGCTCGGTGGTCGAGTCGACGGTGACCGGGCCGACCGTCTCCGGTCGGGTGGTCAGTTCGCGGATGCCGGCCGAGCCGGCCCGGCCGATCGCCACCATCAGCGCGGCTCCGGCCCGCGCCCGGCCGACCGGGGTGAGCGAGCTGGACCGGGTGCTCGGTGGCGGCCTGGTCCCCGGGGCGGTCGTGCTGCTCGCCGGCGAGCCCGGCGTGGGCAAGTCGACCCTCCTGCTCGACGTGGCGCAGCAGTGGGCGGTGGGCGCCGGCAGCCCGTCCCTGGTGGTCAGCGGGGAAGAATCGGTCAGTCAGGTCCGGCTGCGCGCCGAGCGGATGGGCACCCTGCACGAGCAGCTCTACCTGGCGGCCGAGAGCGACCTGGCGTCGGTGCTCGGGCACCTCGACGCGGTCAAGCCGGGCCTGCTGGTGCTCGACTCGGTGCAGACCATCTCGACCACCGGCACCGAGGGTGTGCCGGGCGGCGTGACCCAGGTCCGGGCGGTCACCGCCGCACTGGTCTCGGTCGCCAAGGAGCGGGGCATCGCGACCGTGCTGGTCGGGCACGTCACCAAGGACGGTCAGGTGGCCGGGCCGCGTGTGCTGGAGCACCTGGTCGACGTGGTGCTGCACTTCGAGGGCGACAAACACTCCTCGCTACGGCTCGTGCGCGGCGTCAAGAACCGGTTCGGGGCGGCCGACGAGGTGGGCTGCTTCGAGATGCACGAGGGCGGCATCAGCAGCCTGGCCGACCCGTCCGGGCTGTTCCTCACCCGCTACTCCGAACCGGTGCCCGGCACCTGCGTGACCGTGGCGATGGAGGGGCGGCGGGCACTGGTCACGGAGGTACAGGCCCTGATCGGCGCGACGGTGGCCGGCTCTCCCCGCCGTACCGTCTCGGGCCTCGACTCGGCCCGCCTGGCCATGGTGCTCGCGGTCCTGCAACGGCGTACGGAGCGGTTGACCCTGCACGACCGGGAGGTGTTCGCGGCCACCGTCGGCGGCATCCGGGTGGTGGAGCCGGCAGCCGACCTGGCCGTCGCGTTGGCGGTCGCCTCCGGCGGGCTCAACCTGGCGATCGCGCCGCATCTCGTCGCGATCGGCGAGGTGGGGTTGACCGGCGAGGTGCGCCGGGTCGGTGCGGTGCCGCGCCGGCTGGCGGAGGCCGCCCGCCTGGGGTTCAAGGTGGCGCTGGTTCCGCCGGGTTGTGGCCCGGCGAGCACCGGTGCGGGGCCGGATCAGATGCGGGTGACCGAGGTCACTGACGTGCGCTCAGCCCTGCACCATGCGGCCCGCGCGTCCGCCGAGTGACTCAGCGTGCCGACGCCAACGGCGATAACGGACAGCATCGCCGCAAGTGGAAACGGTTCGAAGGGCGGCATCGTGACACATCACAGTAACCACGACAGCACCCACCGCACGGCAGTCCGTAGACTGTGCCCGTGCCGATCGACCGCGATACCACCAAGCCTGCCGGAGCGCCGCCCCAGGCCCGCACCGGCACCGTGGGCTCGCCGGCCCGCCCGATCAGCGTGAGCGTGACCGCCGCTGCCGGGGGTGCCGGCGATCCGCTGCGGGCGAATCTCGCCCTGATGGCACCAGGCACCGCGCTGCGCGACGGGTTGGAGCGCATCCTGCGGGGTCGCACCGGCGCGCTCATCGTGCTCGGCTACGACAAGGTCGTCGAGGGCCTCTGCACCGGCGGCTTCCCGCTGGACGTCGAGTTCTCCGCGACCCGGGTCCGCGAGCTGTGCAAGATGGACGGCGCCGTGGTGCTGTCCAGTGACGGCACCCGCATCGTCCGGGCGGCCGTGCACCTGATGCCCGACCCGTCCATCCCGACGGAGGAATCGGGCACCCGGCACCGCACCGCCGAACGGGTCGCCCGGCAGACCGGCTACCCGGTGATCTCGGTCAGCCAGTCGATGCGGATCATCAGCCTCTACGTCAACGGTCAGCGGCACGTCCTCGACGACTCGGCCGCGATCCTCTCCCGGGCCAACCAGGCGCTGGCCACCCTCGAGCGCTACAAGCTGCGGCTGGACGAGGTCTCCGGCACGCTCTCCGCGCTCGAGATCGAAGACCTGGTCACGGTGCGGGACGCGGTGGCGGTGGTGCAGCGGCTGGAGATGGTCCGCCGGATCGCCGACGAGATCGCCGGTTACGTCGTCGAGCTGGGCACCGACGGTCGACTGCTCGCTCTCCAGCTCGACGAGCTGATGGCCGGTGTCGACGCCGACCGCACGCTTGTCATCCGGGACTACCTGCCCGTCGGCCGTAAGTCCCGCACCCTGGACGAGGCGCTGGTGGAGCTGGATCTGCTGGGCGCCACCGAGCTGATCGACCTGGTGTCGGTCGCCAAGGCGATCGGCTACCCGGCCGCATCCGACGCGCTGGATGCCGCCGTCAGCCCGCGGGGCTTCCGGCTGCTGGCCAAGGTTCCGCGCCTGCCGGTGGCCGTGGTCGACCGTCTGGTGCTGCACTTCGGCAGCCTGCAGCGGTTGCTGGGCGCGACCGTGGAGGACCTGCAGGCCGTCGAGGGTGTGGGCGACGCCCGCGCCCGGGGCGTCCGCGAGGGCCTGTCCCGGCTCGCCGAGGCATCCATCCTTGAGCGGTACGTCTGATCCGCCGCCGATCCGGCTGGCCGGAGTGCCGACTCAGCCGGTGATCGTGATCTTCGCGGGCTCGCTGTACTTGGTGCCGACCCGGGCGAACACCTGGTACGTCCCCGCCGGCGCGAACGGCCCCGCGGCCAGACCCGCGCCGTCGCACCGGCTGGTGTCCCGTCCGTTCCAGCCCACCTGGTAGGAGCGCTCGAACCCGGGCGTGAACGACTGCACATCCGAGCCCTGGACCTTGCCGCAGGTGTCGGACGACCACACCTTCTCGGCGCCCGCCTTGATGAAGATCTCCTGGAGGTCGGCGCCGACGTTACGGCTGCACGTACGCTGCGAGGTGTTCTTGATCTTCAGTTGGAGGTCGACCACCGCGCCGCGCTGTGCCGAACTGGGCCGCGCCGCCGACGTCACGCTGATCTCCGCGTCGGTGCAGGTGCCGTCGTCGACCGACCCGGCGGCCGAGTCCGGCGGTGGGTCATTGGTGGTGACTCCGCGGCCGGGGTCCGTGGCGTTCGTGGCATCCGGACCGGCGGATTGCTCCGTGGCACTCGGCGCCGCCGACCCGGACGCCGACGGAGCCTCCGACTGCGGGGTCAGCACCGGCCCCACCGCCCCCGGGCTTGACGTCGGAGTCGGCGTCGAGCCGGCCCGTGGGTGACCGCCGGAGCGACCCGAGCCGGTGCAGGAGTAGAGCACGACAATCAGGAAAAGCAGCACCGCTCCGAATACGACGGCGCGACGCCGCCAGTACACGGCGGGTGGCAGGGGGCCGACCGTCAGACGCATGATGCCCCCCACCGTAGTCGCGCCGCACCCACCGGCGGGTCACGACGCGCCGGAGCGTCAGCGGGGCAGCGCGAAGAACATCCACTGAGGACGGACGGGCCGGCGTCCGGCCGCCCGGTCAGAGATAGACCTTGCGCTGGTAGACGGCGTGCGCGCCGGCCACCCGGTCCAGAAAGAGCAGCCCTTCACAGTGGTCGATCTCGTGCTGCAACGCCCGCGCCTCGAAGCCGTCCGTCACCAGTCGGACCGCCGCCCCCGTGCCCGGCAGGTCACCCTCCACGACGAGCCGACTCGCCCGCTTCACGTCCCCGGTCAGGTCCGGCACGGACATGCAGCCCTCCCGACCCGGCTTCCATCGGGTCGCCTCGACCACCCGGGCATTACACAGCACGAAGGTGCCGTGCACGGTGACCGCCTTCGGGTGGCCCGTCACGTCGACGGCGAAGACCCGGGCGCCCACGCCGACCTGCGGCGCCGCCAGACCCACGCAGCCCGGCGAGACCCGCATCGTGGCCACCAGGTCGGCGGCCAACCGGATGATCTCCTCGGCGGTGGGATCGACGTCGCCTCCGGCCCGGCTCAGCACCGGATGCGGGGCCGACACGACGGCCCGCACCTCACCCGCCATCGCCAGCGACTCCGGCGTCCAATCCCCCAGACCGGCGTACGCCTCGCCCCGCCCGTCGCTCACAGCAGATCCGGGTCTGCCGGCCGGAGGGTGACCTCGACCCCCACCTCGGCGGCCGTCCGGTGCAGCCGTTCGGTAAGCGCCTCGACGACCCCCGCCGGCAGCTCGACCTCGGCCAACACCACGTAGAGCGAACCGGCCAGCCGGGTGCTCAGGTCGGTGACGTTGCCACCGGCGTCCACCAGCACCCGGGTCATCGCCGCCACGATGCCCATCCGGTCCGACCCGTGCACCGCCAGCACGTACGGCTCGCCGGCCGGCGCCACCTCACCGTCCGGCGTCACCGCGCGTACGGTCGCCAGAAGTTGCCCCTCGGTCGCCAGCGGCGCCAACGCCGCCTCCACTTCGGCGGCGGCCGGGCCGGTGCAGATGAGGGTCATCGCGAAATGCCCCCGCAGGCGGGTCATCGTGCTGTCGGTGAGGTTCGCCCCCAGCCGGGCCAGCACCTCGGCGACGTCGGCCACGATGCCCGGCCGGTCCCGGCCGATGACGGTGATCGCGAGCTCGTTCATCCGCGCATTCTGCCCGATCCGTCCACCAGCACGGCGACACCCTGCCCGAGCCGCCCAACCAGCGGGACCGGACCGCGTGACATCATCGACGACGCCATGACTCAACCCGATTTCGCCGCACTGGTCAGCCGATGGTTCCAGCAGCACGCCCGTGACCTGCCGTGGCGGGAACCCGAGGTGACCCCGTGGGCCATCCTGGTCAGCGAGGTCATGCTCCAGCAGACGCCGGTGGTCCGGGTGGTGCCGGCCTGGCACGCCTGGCTGGCCCGCTGGCCCGACCCGGCGGCGCTGGCGGCGGACACCCCGGCCGAGGCGATCCGCATGTGGGGGCGGCTCGGCTATCCGCGCCGCGCCGTCCGACTGCGGGAATGTGCGGTGGCCATCGTGGACCGACACGGCGGCCAGGTGCCCGACCGACTGGAACAGCTACTGGCGCTGCCCGGCGTGGGCACGTACACGGCACGCGCGGTGGCCGCATTCGCGTTCGGGCAGCGACACCCGGTCGTCGACACCAACGTCCGACGGGTGGTCTGTCGAGCCGTGGCCGGTGAGCCGGACGCCGGCCCGGTCACCCGCCCGGCCGACCTGGTCGCCACCGAGGAGCTGCTGCCCCCGGAGCCCGCCGCCGCCGCGCTGGCCAGCGCCGCCTTCATGGAGCTGGGCGCGGTGCTCTGCACCGCCCGCGCGCCGCGCTGCACGGCCTGCCCGGTCGAGTCGGTCTGCGCCTGGCGGGCCTCCGGGCAGGCACCACCGACCGGCCCCACCCGCCGTCCCCAGCGGTACGCGGGCACCGACCGACAGGTACGCGGACTGCTGCTCGGGGTGCTCCGGGAGACCACCGGGCCGGTCCCGCACCAGCGCCTCGACCAGGTGTGGACCGACGACGTGCAGCGCGCCCGCGCACTGGCCGGCCTGGTGCAGGACGGACTCGTGGAGCCCGTCGGGGCCGACTCGTTCCGGCTCGCCGGCGACGGCCCGTCGACCCCCGCCGCCAACCTGATCACCTGACCCGCCGGGCCCTACGCTCGGACGCCAGATCACCCTCGATCCAGCGCGCCCGGCCGGCCCGACGCGGGTGTGGGAACGCCGCCGACGGAGTGGGGCAGCGCGCAGAAAAGGGCGGGGCCCCGGTGGCTTACGCCGCCGGAGCCCCGCCCCCTGTGCTGCTGGTTATGCCACCTCGTCCGTCGCCGCTGCCGCGGTGCCGGCGGCGGTGCCACCGAGGTCGGCCGGAACGGCGTCCGGAACCTCGACCGGCTTCTCCGCACCCCGGAAGACGAGCTTGGACTTGTCGATGTCGTTCGGGTCGCCCTCGCAGTCCACCACCACGATCTGACCGGGGGTCAGCTCGTTGAACAGAATCCGCTCGGAGAGGTTGTCCTCGATGTCGCGCTGGATCGTGCGACGAAGCGGACGGGCACCGAGCACCGGGTCGAAGCCCTTCGCCGCCAGGTACTTCTTGGCGTTGTCGGTCAGCTCCAGACCCATGTCCTTGTTGCGCAGCTGGCCCTCGATCCGCTGGATCATGATGTCCACGATCGAGAGGATCTCGCTCTGGCGCAGCTGGTGGAAGACGATGGTGTCGTCGATCCGGTTGAGGAACTCAGGCCGGAAGTGCTGCTTGAGCTCGTCGTTGACCTTCTGCTTCATCCGGTCGTAGTTCGACTCGGAGTCCTCCGAGGCCTGGAAGCCCAGCGACACCGCCTTGGCGACGTCGCGGGTGCCCAGGTTGGTGGTCAGGATGATGACCGTGTTCTTGAAGTCCACGATCCGGCCCTGACCGTCGGTGAGCCGACCGTCTTCGAGGATCTGCAGGAGCGTGTTGAACACGTCCGGGTGGGCCTTCTCGATCTCGTCGAACAGGACCACCGAGAACGGACGACGACGCACCTTCTCGGTCAGCTGCCCGCCCTCGTCGTAACCGACGTAGCCGGGAGGGGCACCCACGAGGCGGGACACCGTGTACCGGTCGTGGAACTCGGACATGTCCAGCTGGATGAGGGCGTCCTCGCTGCCGAAGAGGAACTCGGCGAGCGCCTTGGACAGCTCGGTCTTACCGACACCGGACGGGCCGGCGAAGATGAACGAGCCGGACGGGCGCTTCGGGTCCTTCAGGCCGGCCCGGGTACGCCGGATCGCCTTCGAGACCGCCTTGACCGCGTCCTCCTGGCCGATGACGCGCTTGTGCAGCTCGTCCTCCATGCGCAGCAGGCGCGAGGTCTCCTCCTCGGTCAGCTTGTAGACCGGGATACCGGTCCAGTTGCCGAGTACCTCGGCGATCTGCTCGTCGTCGACCTCGCTGACGACGTCCAGGTCACCGGCCTTCCACTCCTTCTCCCGCTGCGCCTTCTGACCGAGGAGCTGCTTCTCCTTGTCGCGCAGCTGGGCGGCGCGCTCGAAGTCCTGCGCGTCGATCGCGGACTCCTTGTCGCGACGCACCTGGGCGATGCGCTCGTCGAAGTCACGCAGGTCTGGCGGCGCGGTCATCCGACGGATCCGCATCCGGGCGCCGGCCTCGTCGATCAGGTCGATCGCCTTGTCCGGCAGGAAGCGGTCCGAGATGTACCTGTCGGCCAGGGTCGCGGCGGCCACGAGAGCGGCGTCCGTGATCGAGACCCGGTGGTGCGCCTCGTAACGGTCCCGCAGGCCCTTGAGGATCTCGATGGTGTGCGCCAGCGACGGCTCACCCACCTGGATCGGCTGGAACCGGCGCTCGAGAGCGGCGTCCTTCTCCAGGTGCTTGCGGTATTCGTCGAGCGTGGTGGCGCCGATGGTCTGCAGCTCACCACGGGCCAGCATCGGCTTGAGGATGCTGGCGGCGTCGATCGCGCCCTCGGCGGCACCCGCGCCCACGAGGGTGTGGATCTCGTCGATGAACAGGATGATGTCGCCCCGCGTGCGAATCTCCTTGAGCACCTTCTTGAGGCGCTCCTCGAAGTCACCGCGGTAGCGGGAACCCGCGACCAGCGCACCCAGGTCGAGCGTGTAGAGCTGCTTGTCCTTCAGAGTCTCGGGCACCTCGCCCTTGATGATCTTCTGGGAAAGCCCCTCCACCACGGCGGTCTTACCGACGCCGGGCTCACCGATCAGGACCGGGTTGTTCTTGGTACGGCGGGAGAGCACCTGCATGACCCGCTCGATTTCCTTCTCGCGCCCGATGACCGGGTCGAGCTTGCCCTCGCGGGCGGCCTGGGTCAGGTTGCGGCCGAACTGGTCCAGCACCAGGCTGGTCGACGGCGCGGCCTCACCCGGCGCGGCACCCGCCGCGGCGGGCTCCTTGCCCTGGTAGCCGGAGAGGAGCTGGATCACCTGCTGGCGGACCCGGTTGAGGTCGGCGCCGAGCTTGACCAGCACCTGGGCGGCGACGCCCTCGCCCTCACGGATCAGCCCGAGCAGGATGTGCTCGGTGCCGATGTAGTTGTGGCCGAGCTGCAGCGCCTCGCGCAGCGACAGCTCCAGCACCTTCTTGGCCCGCGGCGTGAACGGGATGTGCCCGCTCGGCGCCTGCTGGCCCTGGCCGATGATCTCCTCGACCTGCTGACGGACGCCCTCCAGGGAGATGCCGAGGCTCTCCAGGGCCTTTGCCGCGACGCCTTCACCTTCGTGGATCAGGCCCAGCAGGATGTGTTCCGTACCGATGTAGTTGTGGTTGAGCATCCGGGCCTCTTCTTGGGCCAGGACGACAACCCGTCGCGCTCGGTCGGTGAACCGCTCGAACATGCCCTCGTGCTCCTCACATGCCGTGCGCCTTGATGGTCAAGATCTTGGCGGGGCCGGTGCACGAACGTCCGGGACGGGCGTCCGTGCCTCCTTACTCTATCGTCGCTGACCGACTCGGCTGAGGTCGTGTCTCTCCGGTCCGGGTCAGTTCCACGTCGTTTTGCACAACCGTCCGCGCTCAGGAGGTGTTCCGGTACCCCTGTCGCTACGCGTAGAGCGAAATCCGGTGGGCCACGGAGAAGCCCTCCGCCGCCTCCGGAGCGGCCCAGAGAGGCCCGGAGAGGCCCAGCGGGGCGTCTCGGCGGTCATCCACAGGTTGTGGAAAACTTCTCCACCGCCTGTGGACAACGTCGCCCGGTCCGCCCGACATTCCCGCCCGCGACCCGACCACCGCACGCGGCCCCGACGGGGTGGAAAGACGGCGACGCCGGCCCGGAGGAAGCTCCGGCCCGGCGTCGGTGTCGCCCCGCGGTGGCCGCCGCCACCGCTGCGCTGAACGAGATCAGCGCTTGGCGTGGAACTCGTCGACGATCTCCTGCGGAATACGACCGCGGTCCGAGATGTCCTTGCCGGCCTTCTTGGCCCAGTCCCGGATCGCCTTGTTCTGCTCCCGGTCGGCGGTGGCGCCACCGCGACCGCGGGCGGCCCGCCCACCGATCACCACGCCACCCCGACCAACCTTGGTGCCGGCACCCACGTACGGCGCGAATACGTCGCGCAATTTCGCGGCGTTGGCGCCGGACAGGTCGATCTCGTACTGAACGCCGTCGAGCGCGAACTTGACGGTCTCGTCCGCGTCCCCGCCGTCCAGGTCATCGACCAGCTTGTGAATGATCTGCTTGGCCACGTCCCACATTCCTTTCGAGCAGGGCGCTCCTGCTAATGAGAGCACAATAACCCCCGTGCTGCTCGCCCCGTCAATAGGATGCCGTTACGACTCGCTGGGAGTCGGCGGACGACTACTCCGGGCGGACCAACGGGAAGAGGATCGTTTCCCGAATTCCGAGGCCGGTCAGGGCCATCAACAGGCGGTCGATTCCCATTCCCATACCCCCGGCGGGCGGCATTCCGTACTCCATGGCCCGGAGAAAGTCCTCGTCGAGACGCATCGCCTCGTCGTCGCCCCGGGCCGCGAGCTGCGCCTGGGCGACCAGCCGTTCCCGCTGCACCACGGGGTCGACCAGCTCGGAGTACCCGGTGCCCAGCTCGAAACCGAGGACGTAGAGGTCCCACTTCTCGGCCAACCCCGGCTCGCTGCGGTGCGCCCGGGTGAGCGGGCTGGTCTCCTCCGGGTAGTCGCGTACGAAGGTGGGCGCCTGCAGGCCGGGGACGACCAGTTCCTCGAACAACTCCTCGGCCAGCTTGCCTGGGCCCCACTTCGGGTCCACGGCCAATCCCACCTTGTCCGCGTACTCGACCAGCCGAGCGTGTTCGGTACGGACCGTGACCTCCTCGCCGAGCGCCTCGGAAAGGACCCCGAACAGCGACACCGATCGCCACTCGCCGCCCAGGTCGAACTCCCGCCCGTCGGCGTGGGTCACCACCGTCGAGCCGCTCACCGCGATCGCCGCCTGTTGCACGAGATTGCGGGTCAACTCGCCGATCGTGTCGTAGTCCCCGTACGCCTGGTAGGTCTCCAGCATCGCGAACTCCGGCGAGTGCGAAGAGTCGACACCCTCATTACGGAAGTTGCGGTTGATCTCGAAGACGCGATCCACGCCACCGACGACGGCGCGCTTCAAAAACAGTTCCGGCGCGATTCGCAGATACAGATCGGTGCTCAACGCATTGCTGTGGGTCACGAACGGTCGGGCCGCCGCACCACCATGCAGGAGTTGCAGCATCGGAGTTTCCACCTCGATGAAACCCTGACCGTGCAGTGAATCGCGCAGGCTGCGTACCGCCGCCGCGCGGGTACGGACCATCTGCCGGGCCTGCGGGCGGACGATCAGGTCCACGTAGCGCTGCCGGACCCGCGCCTCCTCGGAGAGCGGCTTGTGCGCCACCGGCAACGGCCGCAGCGCCTTGGCGGTCATCTCCCAGCGCTGCGCCAGCACCGACAGCTCGCCCCGGCGGCTGGTGATCACCTCGCCGGTCACGCCGACGTGGTCACCCAGGTCGACGAGGCGCTTCCAGGCCTCCAGCCGCTCCGCGCCGACCCGGTCGAGGGAGAGCATCGCCTGCAACTCCGTGCCGTCGCCGTCCCGCAGGGTCGCGAAGCAGAGCTTCCCCGTGTTGCGTACGAAGATCACCCGGCCGGTGACCGAGACCTCGTCGCCGGTGGCGGTGTCGGTGGGCAGCTCGGCGTAGCGGGTACGGATCTCGGCCAGCGTGGTGGTCCGCGGGAAACCGACCGGGTAGGGCTCGACGCCCTCGGCGAGCATCCGGTCCCGCTTCTCCCGGCGGACCTTCATCTGCTCGGGAAGGTCGTCGGCGGGGTCCACTGGCACGGCGTTCTGCTCGCTCACGGCACGCTTCCTCGTCACGGGAGATACAGGGGGTCAGGCCCGAGCGTACTCAAGCGCTCCGGGGGCCGTTACCGGATACTGCCCGTCATGGTCGATCCCACTCACGCCCTCTCCTTCGGTGCCGCGGCGAGCGATTACGACCGGTTCCGACCCACCTATCCCGCCGCGGCGCTCCGGTGGGCCCTCGACGGCCTGGGCGAGGGCGGGCAGGTTGTCGACCTGGGGGCCGGCACCGGCATCCTGACGCGCGCCGTGCAGGCTCTGGGCTTCCACGTCGTACCCGTGGAGCCTGATCCGGGGATGCGGACGCAACTCGCGGTCTCCACGCCGGGCACGACGGCGCTGGCGGGCAGCGCGGAGGCCGTGCCGCTGCCCGACGGCGTGGCGGACGCGGTGCTGGTGGGGACGGCGTACCACTGGTTCGACCGGGAGCCCGCGCACGCCGAGATCGCCCGGGTGCTGCGCCCCGGCGGCCTCTTCGCCCCCATCTGGAACATCCGGGACGACAGCGTCGAATGGGTGGCGGAGCTGGGCAGGATCGCCCACCTCGACGACAAGTCGGCCGAGCTGGTCCAGCACAACACCGACTTCGGAAACGGGTTCACGGCCGTCGAGGCGCGCGAGTTCGGGCACCGCACGGTCCTCACCCCGGACGAGGTGCTGGGCATGATCCGCACCCGTTCGTACTGGCTCACCGCCTCGGCCGACGATCAGCGGCGGGTCGCGCGCGAGCTGGCCGACCTGCTGGACAGCCACCCCGCCCTGGCCGGCCGGGAAACCGTCGAGCTGCCGTACCGGACGTTGGTGCTGCGCGCCCGACGCCGCTGACCGGTCAGAGGTTGCGCTCGTAGACCATCCGCAGGCCGATCAGCGTGATCATCGGCTCGTGGTGGGTGAGGCTGCGACATTCGTTCATCACCAGGGAGGCGAGGCCGCCGGTGGCGATCACCGCCCGCACCTCGCCCAACTCCTCGGTCATCCGCTCGACGATCCGGTCCACCTGCCCGGCGAAGCCGAAGTACAGGCCGGACTGGAGGCACTCCACGGTGTTCTTGCCGATCACCGAGCGGGGCTTGGTGGCCTCGACCTTGCGGAGCTGGGCAGCACGGGCGGCCAGCGCGTCGAAGGAGATCTCGATGCCCGGGGCGAACGCCCCGCCCAGAAACTCGCCCCGGCCGCTGATCACGTCGAAGTTGGTGGTGGTGCCGAAGTCCACAACGATCGACGGCCCGCCGTAGAGGGTGAACGCCGCAAGCGTGTTCACCACCCGGTCGGCGCCCACCTCCTTCGGGTTGTCGATCGCCAACTGCACCCCGGTCCGCACGCCCGGCTCGACGATCACGCTCGGCAGGTCGGCGTAGTAGCGGCCCAGCATGGTCCGCAGCGAGCGCAGCGCCGCCGGCACCGTGGAGCAGGCGGCCACGCCGGTGATCTCGACGTTGTCCCCGGCGAGCAGGCCCCGGAACATCAGGCCCAGCTCGTCCGCCGTCGAGCGGGCATCGGTCTTGATCCGCCAGGAGTGCACCAGCTTGTCGCCGTCGAAGGTCGCCAGCACGGTGTTGGTGTTTCCGATGTCGATGCAGAGCAGCACTGTCGCAGCCTAGACAACTACTCGGTGCGCAGGTCCATCGCGATGTCCAGGATCGGCGACGAGTGGGTCAACGCGCCCACCGAGAGGAAGTCGACACCGGTGGCCGCGTAGCGGGCCGCCACCTCCAGGGTCAGCCCGCCGGTGGCCTCCAGCTCCGCCCGGTCGCCCACCGCGGCCACCGCCTCGGCCAGCAACTCCGGAGTCATGTTGTCGCAGAGCAGGAAGTCGGCCCCCGCCTCCACCGCCTCCACGGCCTCGGCGACGGTGGTCACCTCGACCTGCACCGGCACCTCCGGGAACGACTCCCGGACCCGCCGGTACGCCGCCGTGATGCCGCCGGCCGCCAGCTTGTGGTTGTCCTTGATCATGGCCACGTCGTAGAGGCCCATCCGCTTGTTGGTGCCGCCGCCGGCCCGCACCGCGTACTTCTCCAGCGCCCGTAGGCCCGGCGTCGTCTTGCGGGTGTCCAGCACCATCGCCTTCGTGCCGGCCAGCGCGTCCGCCCAGGCCCGGGTGTGGGTGGCCACCCCGGACATCCGGCAGAGCAGGTTCAGCGCCGTCCGCTCGGCCGTCAGCAGCAACCGGGTCGGGCCGGCCACCGTCGCCAGCACGTCGCCGCGGGCCACCCGCTCGCCGTCGCGGGCCGACATCGACACCTCGACGGTACGACCGAAGCCCGTCACCTCGCCCACCAGCTCGAACACGGCGGCGGCCACCGCCAGCCCGGCCACCACACCGTCGGCGCGGGCCACCAGGTCGGCGGTGTCGGTCTGCTCGGCCGGGATGGTCGCCACGCTGGTCACGTCCAGGAAATCGGGCCCCAGATCCTCGACCAGTGCGGTCTCGACCACCCGACGTACCTGGTCCGGGTCCAGTCCGGCCGTCCGCAACGCCACCCGAGTCGACTCGATCATGAATTTTCCTCCCACTGCTGCGTCACCGCGCCCTGCGCCCCGACCGACCCGACGAGGTGGCCCCGCCACCGCTCGTCGGCCGTCGGGAAGTCCTCCCGCCAGTGGCACCCTCGCGTCTCGGCGCGCGCGTACGCCGCCGTGACGAGCGTCGACGCCACCGTGAGCAGGTTCGTCGCCTCCCAGTCGGCGGTCCGGGGTCGACCCCGCGCCGCGCCCAGCTCCGTGAGCGTCGCAGCCGTCCCGGCCAGTGTCGCGGCCGAGCGCAGCACCCCGGCGCCACGCGTCATCGCCCGCTGCAGGGTCGGCGTCGCCTCGGCCGGCACCACCCAGCCCGCACCCCCGCGCCACGCGCCGACGTCCGCCGGCTGGGCCTGCTCGGGCAGGCCGGCCGCGATGTCGTCGGCGATCCGCCGGGAGAACACCAGCCCCTCCAGCAGCGAGTTGCTGGCCAACCGGTTCGCGCCGTGCACGCCCGTGCAGGCGACCTCGCCGCAGGCGTACAGACCGGGGATCGACGTGCGGCCCCGCAGGTCGGTGCGGACCCCGCCGGAGGCGTAGTGGGCGGCCGGAGCGACCGGAATGAGGTCGGCGGCCGGGTCCACGCCGATCGCCAGGCAGGACGCCACGATGGTCGGGAAGCGCGCGGCCAGGAAGTCGCCGCCCAGGTGCCGGGCGTCGAGGAAGACGTGGTCCGCGCCGCTGGCCAGCAGCACCCGGTGGATGCCCTTGGCCACCACGTCCCGGGGGGCCAGCTCGGCCAGCTCGTGCTGGCCCACCATGAACCGCTTGCCGTCGCCGTCCACCAGGTACGCGCCCTCGCCGCGCAGCGCCTCGCTGACGAGCGGCTGCTGCGCGTGCCCGGCGCCGGGCACCCCGCCGCCGGAGGGGGTGATCAGCGCGGTCGGATGGAACTGCACGAACTCGACGTCGGTCACCGCCGCGCCGGCCCGCAGCGCCAGCGCCACCCCGTCGCCCGTGGAGACCGCCGGGTTGGTGGTGGCCGCGAAGACCTGCCCCATCCCGCCGGTGGCCAGCACCACCGCCCGGGCCAGCAACGCGCCCACGCCGTCCTCGCTGCCCTCACCGAGCACGTGCAGGGTGATCCCGCAGGCCGGGCCGAGGCCGTCCGGGCCGTCACCGGGCGCGCGCAGCAGATCCAGCACGAGGGCGTGCTCGACCAGCCGGATCCACGGGTCGCGTTGCACCGCGGCGTGCAGGGCCCGCTGCACCTCCGCGCCCGTCGCGTCGCCGCCCGCGTGCACGATCCGGTCCGCCCGGTGCCCACCCTCGCGGGTCAACATCAGCGAGCCGTCCGGATGGCGGTCGAACTCGGCGCCGATCCGCATCAGCTCCCGCAGCCGGGTCGGCCCCTCCTCGACGAGGACCCGGACGGCCGCCGGGTCGCAGAGCCCCACACCGGCGATCTCGGTGTCCCGCGCGTGCGCCGCCGGCGTGTCCGCCGGGTCGAGCACCGCCGCGATGCCGCCCTGCGCCCACCGGGTCGAGCCGTCATCGATGTTGACCTTGGTGACGACGGTGACGTGCAGGCCCGCCTCCCGCAGGTGCAGCGCGGCGGTCAGCCCCGCCACCCCGGACCCGACCACGATCACGTCGGTGGTCTCCACCCAGCCGGGCTCGGGCGCGGCCAGCAGTCTGGGCAGGGCCGGCAGGTCGACGGTCGGAAGGTCCATCCCACCAGTCAACCCGAACGATCCTCGCCCGGGGCGGCGGGGGCTCAACGAGTGGTTTGGGCAACCCCGTCCGATCGGGACCGCGCCGAGCCGCTCACTTCGTCCGCACCGGCAGGCCGGCCGGACCCGCGCCCTTCAACGACGCGGTGACCGTACGGTCGCTCAACCACAGGTAACAGCGGACCCCCCGGTCACCGACACGCCAGCGCCCCGCGCCGGGCGGGCGCACCACGACCCCGCTGCGGAACCGCAGGTCGGAGTCGTCCGGCACACCCACGTAGCGGCCGAGCACGCTGCGACAGCCGTCGTAGAGGGGCGCCCAGTCGGCGTTCTTGGCCGGGTACGGCTTGTCCGGCGCGCGCCACACCCCGACGAACTCGGCGTCGTGCCGGCCGGCGCACTCCACCGGGACCAGCGTCTGCACACCGCGTCCCGCCCCGGCGCGGGTCTGCTGACAGCCCAACCGCAGCCCGCTGGCCCCCTTCAACGCGTTCCGCAGGCTGCCCGAGCGAACCACCACCGTGGCCGCCGTCTCGACCGTGGTCAACTCGGTGAGGTCGCACCGGTACCAGCGGGCGCCGGCCGTCCAACCCGGCCCGGAGGGCAGCGCCACCGACAGCCGCAGTCGCCCGGCCCGCCAGTCGTCGCCCACGTACGCAGAGGCCCGGGTGTCGCACTCGGCGAACGCGCCGCGCAACTCCACCGAGCCGGTGGCCGGCGCGGCGGGCCGTTCGGTGGGGAACGCCCCCACGTGCACGGTCTCCACCCGGTGCGGGCCGGCGCAGTCGATCGGCTGGTACGCGGCCAGCGTGACCACCTCGACGAAGTCGGCGGCCTGGCACACCCCGGCGGCCGGCGTGAAGGCCGTGGCGGGCGGCAACGCGGCCCAGTCGTCGGTCAGGTCGCCGTCGAGCCCACCGGAGGTGGCACAGCCCACCAGCAACACTGCCGTGACGGCAGTGGCGAACAGGGTCGTCATGGCACGGCGCATCGCGGCCTCCCCCAGCCACCTACCGGCTTCCGCCAGCGTGCCCAGGGTAACCGGAAATGACCTTCCGGTGACAGACCGGAATCTCCGCGCGCGAGATCAGACTCCGGACAGCGCGAGCGGGTTGGGTACCGGGTCACCGGCCGTGCCCGGCGCTGCCGTCGCCGGATCGGTGCCCAGCTCGACCACCCGGTTGTCGGCGTCCACGTGCACCACCCGCGGCCGGTACGACCGGGCCTCGGCGTCGTCCATCTGCGCGTACGAGATCAGGATGACCAGGTCACCGGGGTGTACGAGGTGCGCGGCAGCACCGTTGATGCCGATCACGCCGCTGCCCCGCGCACCCGGGATGACGTACGTCTCCAGTCGGGCGCCGTTAGTGATGTCCACGATCGCGACCTGCTCGCCGGGAAGCAGGTCGGCGGCGTCGAGCAGGTCCTCGTCCACCGTCACCGAACCGACGTAGTGCAGGTCGGCCTGGGTCACCGTGGCGCGGTGGATCTTCGACTTGAGCATGGTCCGCAGCATCGGACTGGCCTTTCGCAAAGGTGGTGGTGGGGGTACGGACGAGGTCAGGGACGAGGAGCGAGACGGATCGCCGCGTTGTCGATCAACCGGGTGGTGCCCACCCAGGCGGCGATCACCAGGCGGGCCGGCCCGGACACCGGCCCGGGCTCCAGCTCGGGATCGGTGAGCACCAGGTAGTCGAGCTGGGCCCCGGGCGTACCGGCGCCGAACGCGGCGTGCGCGGCGGTCAGCACCTCGCCCGCGTCCAGGCCGTCGTCGGCGGCCCGGGCCCCCGCCCGCAGCGCGGCGGACAGGCTCAGCGCCGCCGCGCGCTCGGGCTCGCTCAGGTAGCGGTTGCGGCTGGACAGCGCCAACCCGTCCGGCTCCCGGACCGTCGGTACGCCGATCACCTCGACCGGGACGTCCAGGTCCCGGGTCATCCGCCGGACCAGGGTGAGCTGCTGGTAGTCCTTCTCGCCGAAGAACGCCAGGTGGGGGCGCGTGAGCTGGAGCAGCTTCAGGACCACCGTGAGGACACCGTGGAAGAAGCCGGGACGGCTCGCGCCCTCCAACTCGGCGCCGAGCTGCCCCGGGTCCAGCCGTACCCGAGGCTGACCGTCCGGATACATGTCGGCCACCGACGGAGCGAAGACCAGGTCGGCGCCGGCCCGCCGGCACACCTCCAGGTCGGCGTCGAGGGTGCGCGGATAGCGGTCGAAGTCCTCGTTCGGCCCGAACTGCAACGGGTTCACGAAGATCGTCACCAGGACGTGGTCGGCCTGTTCCCGGGCCGCGCGCAGCAGCGTCTCGTGCCCCTCGTGCAGGGCACCCATGGTCATCACCACGCCGACGGTGCCCTTCAGGGCGCCCCGGGCCTCGTTCAGCTCGGCACGGGTATGCACCACCTGCGTCATGCCGCCACCTCCCGATCCGTCCCGGCGAGCACCCCGAGCAGCGACTGCGCGTCCACCGGTCGTAGCCGGCCGGCGGCGATCGCCCGGTCGGCCGTACGCCGGGCCAGCGCCAGGTAGGCGGGGACCGACTCCGGCGCGGTGGCGGTCAGCCGGGCCAGGTGCCGCTCGACCGTGCCCGCGTCGCCCCGGGAGACCGGACCGGTCAGCGCGTCGTCGCCGAGGCGTAGCGCGTTCTCCAGAGCGGCCCGCAGCAGCGGAGCGAGCACCTTCTCCGGACGGGCCACCCCGGCGTCACGCAGCCGGTCGGTCGCCTCGTTCACCAGGGTCACCAGGTGGTTCGCACCGTGCGCGAGCGCGGCGTGGTACAGCGGGCGGTCCGCCTCGGCCACCCACTCGGGGACACCGCCCAGGTCGGTGACGAGCCGGGCGGCCAGCGGGCGCAGGTCGGCCGGGGCCGTGACCCCGTACGAGATTCCGTCGAGGCGGGCCAGGTCGTCCGGCGTACCGGTGAAGGTCATGGCGGGGTGCAGGGCCAGCGGCCGGACGCCGAGCGCGGCGGCCGGCGCCAGCACGGCCAGACCGTGCGCGCCGGAGGTGTGCGCGACCACCTGACCCGGGCGCAGGGCGCCACGCTGGGCGAGATCGGCGACCACCTCGGCCAGCGCGTCGTCCGGCACGGCGATCAGCAGCAGGTCGGCGGCGACGCGGGCGACGGAGGTGACCGGGCGGCGGGGCACGTCGGGCAGCAGCAGCGCGAGGCGGGCGCGACTGGCCCCGGATTCACCGGCGACGGCGGCCACGTGATGCCCGGCGGCGGCGAGCGCCGCGCCCAGCACGGCCCCGACGCGGCCCGCGCCGACGACACCGACGGTGAGTGGGCGGGAGGTGGCGCGGGCGCCGGTGTCGGCGCGATCCCACGACCCGGCAGGCCCGTGGGGGGCGGCCGGACGCGGGCGCAACGGTGCGCTCATGACGACGATCCAGTCCTCGAGAAGGGGTACCGGTCGATCGCAAGTATGCGCCCGGCTCGCCGAACCGGGACAAGCATGTGTGAAAACCTTCACCACCCCGGCACGGCGGGCAGATCGTGGGCAGTTCCGTTAGCGGCTAACGGAACTGCCCACGATCTGTTGAACCGAGCCCGAGGGTGACGTGATCGCACGCAGTTCGGCGGCCACCTCGGCGATCAGGTCGCTGAGCGAGGCGTCGCTGCCGGGCGCGATCCAGCGGGCGTACGCGACCCGGAAGACCGTGGCACCCGACACGGTGGCCAGGGTGGCCGTGGTCTCGGCGAAGCCCTTGGCGCGGAGGGCGGCGGTGACCGCGGCAACCAGCGAATCCGTCTTGCGCAGTTCGCGCTCCCGGAGCTCCGGACTGCTCTCGATGATGGCCTGTCGGGCCCGGACGAGTTCCAGGCGGTCGGCGAAGACCTCCTCGGCCACCCGACCGAAGGCCGCCACCACCGCGTCGAAGGGGCCGGCGTCCAGCTCTGCCACCGCCTTGACCAGCACCTCTTCCAGGTGCCGGCTGCCGCTGAACAGGGCTTCGCGTTTGTCGCCGAAGAGTCGGTAGAAGGTGCGCTTGTCGAGACCGGCCCGCTCGGCGATGTCGGCGACGGTGGTCTGGTCGAAGCCGCGCTCCCGGAACAGCTCGAAGGCGGCCGCCTCCAGGCGGCCACGGGCGTCGGGTTGCCAGCGAGCCATGCCCCGATGGTATCCGATGTCACATTGCGACATTGCTGCGCTTGGCGATGTCGCACGATGACATCAGGCGCGGTACGGTGATGTCGCAATGTGACATCGGCACTCACGAAGGACCCACCATGCGCGTATTCGTCACCGGCGCCTCCGGCCACCTCGGCTCGGCGGTCGTACCGGAACTGCTCTCCGCCGGGCACCACGTCGTCGGCCTGGCCCGCTCGGACACCTCCGCCGCCGCCATCGAGAAGCTCGGCGGCGAGGCCCGCCGGGGCGACCTGTCCGACCTCGACGTGCTCCGCGACGAGGCGGCCGCCTCCGACGGAGTGATCCACCTGGCGTTCCGCCACGACCTCATGCTCAACGGCGACCTCGCCGGCGCGGCCTCGGTCGACCTGGACGCCCTCACCGCACTCGCCGACAGCCTGGCCGACTCCGGCAAGCCCCTGGTCGGCACGAGTGGCACCGCCATGCTGGTGATGGGCGGCATCGTCGGTCGCCCCGGCACCGAGCGGGACACCTTCCCGGGCGGCGGCTACCGGATCGACGCGGAGAACTTCGTGGTCGGCCTCGCCTCCCGTGGAGTGCGCTCCTGCGTCGTCCGCCTCGCGCCCACGGTGCACAGCTCACTCGACCGGTACGGCTTCATCGCCGCCATCACCGCGAGCGCCCGGCAGCACGGGTACGCCGCGTACGTCGGCGACGGGGCCAACCGGTGGCCGGCCGTGCACACGCTGGACGCGGCCGTGTTGTACCGACTCGCCCTGGAGAAGGCGCCGGCCGGCGCACGCCTGCACGGCACCGCCGATGAAGGAGTCTCCTTCCGGCAGCTCGCCGAGACGATCGGCCGCAACCTCGACATCCCGGTCCGGAGCATCGACGCCGACGAGGCGGGCGAGTACTTCGGCTTCCTGGAGCGATTCGCGCAGATGGACAACCCGACCTCGTCCACCGTCACCCGCGACCTGCTGGGCTGGACCCCGACCCACCCCGGGCTGATCGCCGACCTCGACGAGGGGCACTACTTCCGGGCGTGAACCCGCACGGCCGCGCGACGGGGATCGCAAGCCGGCACCGGACCGGTGGCCGTAGGGTCGGCACGGTGACGCCCTCCGCACTCCGCACTCGCTGATGCCGATCCCGTGGCGGGACGCGATGAGCCAGGCCCTCTACGGGCCGGACGGCTTCTTCGTGGCCGGCACCGGACCGGCCGACCACTTCCGGACCAGCGTGCACGCCTCCCCCGCCTTCGCCACCGCGCTGCTGCGCCTCCTCGCGCAGGTCGACTCCGCCCTCGGCCATCCACCACGGCTGGACGTGGTCGACGTCGGGGCTGGGCGCGGGGAGCTGCTGCTAGCCCTGCGCCGCCTTGTCGCGTCCGAAGACGCCACCGGGGCTTCCGGGGAGCCCGCCCACTCCGCCGGGGGCGCGGTCGGGGTTTCCGGGGAGCCCGCCCACTCCGGGCGGTCAGGCTTGATCCCTGCGTGGGCGGGC